>URDZ01000031.1:0-18818 GCA_900546725.1 uncultured Collinsella sp.
CCCACGACCGTGGGCGCCGCCGCCGTTCTGGGTGCAGTCATCTTCCTGGTGAAGTGCCTGATCGACTTTGTCGTATGCGGCGTGATCGAGAACTCCTGCTCGCGTTCGCGCTTTAAGGTGCTCGGTAATCAGACCTGGGCCGTCGTGGGCATCGCCGTGCTGGCGTTTGTCTTCGTGGTCGTCGGCGTGTAGGAGAAGGGAGAAACAATGTCATTTGCAGTCAGTCTGTCCCTTCTCGGCTTGGTCGCTATTGCGGCCCCGATGGTGGCCTCGGTGCTCGTCGCCCTGTTCCCCCGTCCGTACGCCAAGTGGTTCAGCGTTTTGGGTGCCGCCGTCTCGACGGCCTGCGCCATCGCCCTCGCCGCGAATTTCGCCGGCGCCGGCATGCCCGACACGCAGGTTCCCCTGATCTCGTTTGGGCAGACCCTCGTCATGGGATTCACCTTCGATCGCATGAGCACGCTGCTCGCGCCCGCCTTTGTGGGTATCGGCCTGCTTGTCGTGATCTATTCGATTCCCTATATGAGCGAGAATAACCGTGAGCATCCCGACGCACCGCGTCGTCGCTTCTACGCGTACCTCGCGACCTTCATTGGCGCCATGGCCGGCCTCGTGTACAGCTCGACCCTTTTGGGCCAGCTCGTGTTCTTTGAGATCACGGGTGCGTGCTCTTGGGGCCTCATTAGCTACTACATGACGCCTACGGCCAAGAAGGCCGGCATGAAGGCCCTGATCATTACGCATATCGGTGCGCTCGGCCTGTATCTGGGCGCCGCCATCGTGTTTGCCCATACCGGTACCTTCGCCATTACCGCGATTGCCGGCCTCGACGCCAAGCTCAAGGCTATCGTCCTTTTGCTCGTGCTGTTTGCGGCCTGGGCCAAGTCCGCACAGGTTCCCATGTACATGTGGCTGCCTTCGGCCATGGAGGCGCCGACGCCTGTTTCGGCCTACCTGCATGGCGCCTCGATGGTTAAGGTCGGCGTGTGCGTGTTCGCGCGTGCACTCGTCTCTGCCGGCGAGATTCCCGAGATCGTGGGCTGGGTCGCCATTATCGACGCCATGGTCACCATGCTCTTTGGTTTCCTTATGTACCTGCCGCAAAAGGACATGAAGCGTCTGCTGGCCTTCTCCACGATCGCCCAGCTCTCCTATGTGTTCTTTGGTCTGGGCCTTTCGGTCTTTGGCAGCCAGCTGGCCTTTGACGGTGCCGTGTGCCATATCTTTAACCACGCCTTTGCCAAGACCCTGTTCTTCCTGATCGCCGGTTCGTTCTCCTTTACGCTCGGCACGCGTATGCTGCCCAAGCTTCGCGGCATCGTGAAGAAGTACCCGGTCTCGGGCGTGGGCTTTGGTGTCGCGGCGCTCGCCATTGCCGGCGTGCCGCCCATGAACACGTTCTTCTCGAAGTTCCAGATCATCGCCGGCGGCTTCTCTGTGGGTGCCGGCAACGTCGCGATCCTGGTGCTCGTGTGCATCATGGTCGCCGAGACCGTCGCCACCTTTGCCTGGTTCCTCAAGTGGATGGGCTATTGCCTGCCCGGCGAGCCGAGCGAAGAGGTCGCTGCTGGAGCCCCGCTTCCCCGCGCGATGGCGTTCGTGTTCATCGTGCTCATCATCATGGTCATCGTCAGCGGCCCGCTTTCGGCCAGCTGGATCGGTTAGGAGGTAGAACGACATGGGTTATTCGATCGTCAACATCCTTGGCGGCCTTCTGATCGTCACGTCCACCATGGTGGTTGTCTCCAAGAACATCAAACATGCCATCAACTGGTATGCGGTGCAGTCGCTGGTGCTCGTGGGGCTGCTCGCTACGCTCGGTGCCACCACCGGTGCGCAGGAGCTGCTTATGTGGGCTGGATCTGCCTTTATCACTAAGGTCGTCCTGATCCCTTACATCCTCAACCGCGCATACAAGAAGATGGGCGAGCCGAGCGACGCGTCGCTCAAGGCCGGCCTTAAGCCCGCGTGGGCCATTTGCATCATCGCCGTCGAGGTCGCGATTTGCTTTGCCGTCGTGACGCAGATCAGCCTGCCCACGGCCGAGGTCGCAACGCCTGCGCTCGCTATTAGCTTCGCTCACTTCTTTGTGGGTCTCACCTGCATCATCTCGCAGCGCAACATCATGAAGCAGATCTTTGGATACTGCCTTATGGAAAACGGCAGCCACGTGACGCTCGCGCTTTTGGCTCCCACCGCTCCCGAGATCATCGAGATCGGTATCGCCACCGACGCCATCTTTGCCGTCATCATCATGTCCATCGTCGTGCGTCGCATTTGGGACGACTCCCACTCGCTCGATGCGCGCGACCTGTCCGAGCTGAGGGGGTAGTCCATGGAAACGTTGATTCTCGCCCTGCTCGCGACTCCTTTGGTGTTCTCGCTGGTCATGGCGTTTTTGCCCAAGAACACGTCCTATAACGTGTTTGCCGGTCTCAACCTGGTCTCCGTCGCAGCCGTCCTGGTGCTGTCGATTATGACGGCCGGTGACGTCCTTACGAGCGGCGAAACCGCGAGCGCTCTTGGCCTGTGGTTTCACCTCGATTCGCTGGGCGCCATCTTTGTGCTGCTCATCGGCTTTATCGGTTTTCTTACGGGGCTGTTCTCGCTGCCCTATGTAAAGGCCGATATCGAGGAGGGCTCCATGCCCGCCGAGCGCGCCAAGCAGTATTTTGCGCTGTTTAGCCTGTTTGTGTTCACCATGCTGCTCGCGTGCCTGTCCAACAACATGATCCTCACGTGGGCCGCCGTGGAGGCAACCACGCTTTCCACCGTGTTCCTCGTGGGTATCTACAAGAACAAGACGGCCCTCGAGGCTTCTTGGAAGTATGCGATGGTCTGCACCGCCGGCGTGGCCTTTGGCCTGTTCGGTACGCTGCTGATTTACGCCAACGCCGCCGACGTGATTCCCAACGCCCACGAGGCCGCATTCCTGTCGTGCGTGCTGCCGTATGCCGACCAGTTCGATCCGACGCTCATGCGCCTCGCCTTTGCGTTTATCGTGATCGGCTTTGGCACCAAGGCCGGCCTGTTCCCCATGCACACTTGGCTGCCCGATGCCCACTCCCAGGCCCCGAGCCCTGTCTCGGCCCTGCTCTCGGGCGTGCTGCTTAAGTGCGCCATGCTTGTGATCATGCGCTTCTATGGCTTTACCATCCAGGCCGTGGGTGCCGAGTATCCGCAGCTTTTGCTGCTGATCGTCGGCACGCTGTCCATTTTGGTGGCGGCACTTTCGATGTTTCGCCAGGACGACCTCAAGCGCCGCTTTGCGTACTCGTCTGTGGAGAACGTGGGCGTTATCGCCCTGTGCCTGGGTATCGGTGGCCCGCTGGGTATCGCCGCGGCCCTGCTGCACTGCGTGTTCCACGGCTTTACCAAGACGCTTGCCTTCTGCGTGTCCGGTAATATCCAGCACGCCTTTGGCACGCGTAGCCTGGCTAAGATCCAGGGTGTCGTCGAGGTTGCCCCCGCAACCGCCGCGCTCGCCGTCCTGGCGCTGCTCGGTCTTGGTGCCTTCCCGCCCTTTGGCATGTTTATCTCCGAGTTCCTGACTTTTGTCGCCGGTGTTACCGCCGGTCCCATGTGGCTGGTCGTCGTGGTCGCCCTCGGTCTTACCGTGGCCATCTCCGCGCTCACCCGCATCGCACTCAAGTCGGTATTCGGCCATGCGCCCCAGGGCATGGGCAAGCATGAGGCCCCGGCGCTCATGCTTATCCCCGAAATCATCCTGGCTGTCATGATCTTGTGGTTTGGCATCGCCACCCCGCTGCCTCTCGTGCACGGTGTGGAGACCGCGACCGGCATCGTGCTCGAGCAGAGCACCGAGGAACTTCACGCGACGCCGATGTACCGCGCTGTGTTCGGTACCGAGACCGCTCAGAGCGAGGTGGAGTAACGAATGATTGAAACTGAGAACAAGGTGTATGCCCGTCGCTGCGAGAGCCATGTCGAGGCCCTGCGCCGCGCCGTTCCGGGCTGCATCGAGAAGGTCGAGTGGCAGTGCGAGGACCAGCTGACGATCACCGTCAAGCAGGACAAGCTGCCCGAGGCCGTCCACTACCTGTACTACGAGCGCTACGGCTGGATTCCCGTGATCATCGGCAACGATGAGCGCAGCCTGTGCGGCCGTTACGCCGTGTACTACGTCATCTCCATGGAGGGGGAGGACCCCGGCTGGGTGACCGTGCGCACCGAGGTCGATCCCGCCAAGATGACGTTCCCGTCCGTGACGCCGTTCGTCCCCGCCTGCGTGTGGGGCGAGCGCGAGCTGCGCGACATGTTCGGCCTGATCCCCGAGGGTCTGCCCGACCGTCGCCGCCTGGTACTGCCCGATGACTGGCCCAGCGGCCTGTACCCGCTGCGCAAGGACTCCATGGACTACCGCTTCCGTCCCGCTCCCGCGAGCGACATGGAAAACTACGAGTTCTTGGCCGACACCAAGGGCAAGGAGACCACGCTCGTCCCCATGGGCCCGCTGCACATTACCTCCGACGAGCCTGGCCACTTCCGCCTGTTCGTCGAGGGCGAGACGATCGTCGATGCCGACTACCGTCTGTTCTACGTGCACCGCGGCATGGAGAAGGTCGCCGAGACGCGCCTGAACTATGACGCCGTGACGTTCCTCGCCGACCGTATCTGCGGCATCTGCGGCTGCGCCCACTCGGTGGCCTATGCCGAGGCCGTCGAGCGCGCCCAAGGCATTCATGTCCCGCCGCGCGCTCAGTACATCCGCGCCATCATGCTTGAGGTCGAGCGCCTGCACTCGCATCTGCTCAACATTGGCCTGGCGTCGCACTACACGGGCTTCGACTCCGGCTTCCAGCAGTTCTTCCGCGTCCGCGAGAAGTCCATGGACCTGGCCGAGAAGCTCTCCGGTCACCGCAAGACCTACGGCCTCAACGTGATCGGCGGCGTGCGTCGCGACATTTTGGCCGAGCAGAAGCTCTCCACGCTCACGACCATTCACCAGCTGCGCTCCGAGGTTCAGGAACTCGTCGACGTCTTGCTCTCCACGCCCAACTTTATCGAGCGTACGAGCGGTATCGGCATTCTAGACCGCAAGATCGCACGCGACTTCTCGCCGGTCGGCCCGCTCATGCGTGGCTCGGGCTATGCCCGCGACGTGCGCTTTGACCATCCCTTCGACGGCTACGCCGATCCGGACGTCCAAAAGATGCATGCTGCCACGGCAGACACCTGCGATGCCTTCGGCCGTACCGCCGTTCGCATCCAGGAGGTCTACGATTCGATCGACATGATCGAGACCATGCTCGAGAACTGCCCGTCGGGCCCCATCCTCACCACGGATTGGGAGTACACCCCGCACAAGTACGCCATCGGCGCCACCGAGGCGCCGCGCGGCGAGGACGTGCACTGGGCCATGCTCGGCAATAACCAGAAGTGCTACCGCTGGCGCGCCAAGGCCGCCACGTACAGCAACTGGCCGGTCCTGCGCTACATGTTCCGCGGCAACACCGTGGGCGACGCTGCGCTGATCGTCGGTTCGCTCGACCCGTGCTACTCCTGCACCGACCGCGTGACGGTGACCGATGTCGCCGCCAAGCGCGACCACGTGCTCGACAAGGAGCAGTTCGAAAACGTCTGGCGCGACAAGTCGCCGCTTGCGGGCGAGGGCACCATGGCCGCTCCGCTCGATGAGGAGGCGCTCTAATATGCTGAAGCTTTGGAAGGTCAACGCCAAGGCCGGCGACGCGACGGTCAAGTACCCGTTTGCGCCGTTCCCCACCAACAAGGACATGCGCGGCAAGCCCGAGCACAATGCCGAGCTCTGCATCGCCTGCGGTGCCTGCGGCGTGGCGTGCCCGGCCGATGCCATTCGCATGGACACCGACCTTGCGGCCGATACCATCACCTGGTCGATCGACTACGGTCGCTGCATTTTCTGCGGCCGTTGCGAGGAAGCCTGCCCCATGGAGGCTATCAAGCTCACCGAGGAGTTTGAGCTGGCCGTCATGAGCAAGGACGACCTCACCAGCAAGAGCGTCTATACGCTCGAGCACTGCTCGCGTTGCGGCAAGCCGTTTGCCCCGCACAAGGAGATCGACTACGCCAAGCGCCTGCTGCAAAAGGCCGGCGGCATGGAGGCCGAGCAGGCCGCCCGTACCGTCGGTATGTGCCAGGAGTGCAAGCGCGAGCTCGACGCCCTGCGCGCCGCCTCGGCCGTAAAGACCGGCAACGCTGCCGGCATGGCTGCCAACGAGACGCTTGCGTCCGGCGAGCCCCAGGGTCCCGGCATGGAGTATCTGGGCGGCCACGGCGTGAACCCGGAGTATATCGACCGCGAGCTCAACCCCGATGCGCCCGAGATTCCCGCTGGTCCGGCGCCGGTCGAGGGCATCATCATGGATTTTGATACGAAGGAGGAGTAACCATGGCCGAACCCACGCTTTTGCCCGAGCGGCTTCAGTACCGCCCGACCAAGATCGAGCTCGACGAGAGCATCGAGAAGGCCAAGGCGACCCTTCTTAAGAAGATCAAGCGCTCGGTGTACGTCTACCGTGTCGACTGCGGCGGCTGCAACGGCTGCGAGATCGAGATCTTTGGTTCCATCACGCCCGTCTTCGACGTCGAGCGCTTTGGCATCAAGGTCGTGCCCTCGCCCCGTCACGCCGATGTGCTGCTGTACACCGGTGCCGTGACGCGTGCCATGCGCATGCCGGCCCTGCGCGCTTTTGAGGCCGCACCCGATCCCAAGATCGTGGTGTCCTATGGCGCTTGCGGCTGCACCGGCGGCATCTTCTACGACAACTACTGCGTCTGGGGCGGCACGGACAAGATTCTGCCGGTCGATGTCTACATCCCCGGCTGCCCGCCCAGCCCCGCGCAGACCGTCTACGGCTTTGCCATGGCACTTGGTCTGCTGGACCAAAAACTCCATGCCGAGACCACGGTGGAGGCCGCCGGCGAGCAGGCCGATATCCTGCACCCCGGCGTGCCGTACAAGCTGCGCGTTGCCATTGAGCGCGAAGCTCGCGCCATGAGCGGCTACCGTTACGGCCGCGACTTGGCCAACGAGTTTATGGATACGCTCGAGGGCGCGCCCAAGGGCGATATCCGCGGTGCCATGGCGCTGCTCATCGACAAGCAGGACGATCCGCGCCGCGTCGAGGTGTACTCGGCGCTGCAGGATCTGGTGCTGGCCGGAGGTCACTAGATGGAGCTCACGGACCGCTCTGGTTACTTTGCGGGCCCCGGTATGCTCGGCGGCTCCTTTGGCGATGCCTCGCGCGCAAGCGACGAGGCCGCCGAGGGCGTCGCCGACCCCTGCCTGGGCCATGCGCCCGACCAGGTGGTCTTCTATGAGCTCACGCGTAAGTTTGTGGAGACCGAGGAAGACGTTCCCCAGGAGGCCTGCGACGTGCTGTACTACACGCTCGCCGTGGGCCACCACACCGGCGTGCTCGACTGCTTTGAGCCGCGCCTGTCGGTGCCGGTGGATGTCTTCTATTCGCTCGTCGACGCGCTGCCGGAGGGGGAGGCCAAGACCAAGTTCGAGGCCATCCGCTCCTTTGGCGAGTGCCAGCTCGACAAGGCGGCGGTGCCGTCGCTGCTCGAGGCCTGCGATGCGCTGCTCGACGAACGCGGTTTTCGTGGGTCGGCCAAGGCTGGCATCTCGGTGTTCGACGACGACTTTGGCCTGCATGCCCAGCAGGTCGCGTTTCTGATGAAGTTCCGCGATCTGGTTGAGCGCGTGCGCGATGTGTCGGGCGTGTATCTGACGGGAAGGTTGCAGTAATGGGTCGCGTTGTGGATGGATGTGTGAACGGCGCCCCGTTTGCGGGCATCGTGCTCACGGCGGGAAGCGTGCTGCGTGCCGACGATGCCGCCGGCCCCGTGCTCTCCAAAAAGATGGAAGACGCGCCCATTGCCGGTTGGTACACCATCGACGGAGGCCAAACGCCCGAGGACGACATTATCGAGGTCAAGCGCGAGCGTCCGCCGCGTCTGGTCTTGGTCGATGCCGCCGACATGGCGCTGCCCGTCGGCGCCATCCGCTTGCTCGACAAACGTGACGTGGCCCGCAAGTCGATGTTCACCACGCATTCGCTCCCTTTGTCGATTCTGATCGAGGAAATCGAGCAATCGTGCGAAGATATCGTCTTCATAGGGATTCAGCCGGGCGATACGGAGTTCTACAACCCCATGTCCCCGGAGGTCTTTGACGCCGTCGACGCCGTGTACGACGCCGTGGCCGCCAACGACTTTTCCCACTTTGTCCGCTTGGGGCAAGAGCAATAGGAGCGCTTGTCCCTGCTGATTAGGAAAGAAGTGATTGACATGGCAGATTCCAAGGTGGAGTACCCCGCTCCCGATTGCCTGGCGCCCGCCGCGATCGAGGCTAAGACCGAGGCCGCCGGCGTGACCAAGGCTAACTTGCCGGTCGCTAAGGCCTTTCTGTTGGCAATGTTCGCCGGTGCGTTCATCGCCTTCGGCGGCCTGTTCTTTACCGTGTTCTTGAACGATAGCACGCTGGGCTGGGGCGCCCAGCGCGTCGTGGGCGGCCTGTGCTTTTGCCTGGGCCTGGTGCTCGTGCTGGTGTGCGGCGCCGAGCTGTTCACCGGTAATTCGCTTATGGTCTGCGCGCTCAAGAGCAAAAAGATTACCTTGGTCCAGATGCTCAAGGCCTGGGTCGTCGTATGGGTCGGTAACTTTGTCGGTGCCCTGTTCATCGTCTTTTTGGTGTACATGGCCGGCATCTATAAGCTCAACGGCGAGGCGGTCGCCAATTCCATGGTGAGCGTCGCCGCCGGCAAGGTGACGATCGACTGGGTGACGATCTTCTTCCGCGGCATCCTGTGCAACATCTTTGTGTGCCTGGCCGTGTGGATCGGTACCGCCGGCAAGACCGTAGTCGATAAGGTTGTGGGCATTTTGCTGCCGATCGCTGCCTTTGTGGCCTGCGGTTTTGAGCACTGCGTCGCCAACATGTACTTTTTGCCTATGGGCGCCGTGATGCACGCGTGCGGCTATGGTGCCGACGTCGCCGGCGCTGATGCGCTCAACGCTGCGGGCATTGCGTTTAACTTGTCCGCCGCCACGCTGGGCAATATCGTGGGCGGCGCGGTTCTGATCGCGCTCGGCTATTGGTTTGTCTACGCCAAGAAGTCCGAGGCGTAATAAGCCGGAATGACGTACGGGCCTCCTGAGGGGCGTTTGCCTTTTGGGAGGCTCTTCGTGTCTTGCTGCGGTAAATGCTGCGGGCTTTGCGTCGCGGCAGCTGGTGGCAGAGCTGTGGTGCGGTGGGGTTGAGCCCCTGAGCTGGAAGGAATAATCGAGATGGCATCGAGAACTATGCATGACGGTCGCTCCGTGGTGACGACATGCGGGGGATGCTATGCCGATTGCGCCTTTGCGGCCCATGTTGAGGATGGGCGTGTGGTGGCTGAGCTGCCGGTTGCGGGGCATCCGTGCGCGGCGCGTGCCCTGTGCGCCCGCGGACGCCATCGCCTGGCAATGCCGTTTGACGAGCGCGACCGGATTTTGCACCCCATGCGCCGACGAGCTGATGGCTCGGGGTTCGATGTGATTTCGTGGGACGAGGCGTTTGCCCAGATTGCCGAGCGTCTTTTGGGGATTGTTGACGAGCGCGGGCCTCGTGCGCTGGGCATGACGCTCGGCGTGCCCTCGTTCGACCGGTACTGGGCGTATCGCTTTATGCATGCGCTGGGTTCGCCCAACGTGTACGGTGCCGATGGCGCCTGCGAGGTAAGCCGACTTACCGGTTGGGAACACAGCCTGGGTTATAGTCCCGCCTCCGACCTTGCGCATACCGACTGCATCATGTATTTGGGGCGATCCATTGTCGATTCGTCAACGATGGGGGCCGTTGATGCGCTCAACGATGCGCGCCGGCGTGGGGCGAAAATCATCGTGGTCGACCCTCGGCGCAGCGGCTCGGCTGCTATTGCCGATCGCTGGCTGCGCGTGCGCCCGGGCTGCGACTTGGCGCTGCTGTTGGGTATTGTCCACGTCTTGATTGCCGAGGACCTGTACGATCACGAGTTCGTGGACCGCTACACTACAGGCTTTGACGAGTTGGCGCAGGCGGCCCGTGCTTGGACGCCCGAGTGGGCGGAGTCGATGTGCGACGTGCCGGCCGCAGAGATTGTCGCGACGGCGCGCGATCTGGCTGCCGCCGCGCCTGCCGCCGTGGTGGATGCGGGCTTTCATGGTGGCATCGGTATCGCGTATGCCAATAGCACCCAGACCGCGCGCGCTATCTGCTTGGTCGATGTGCTGCTGGGCTGCATCGGGCATACGGGCGGCGCGCTCAATCCGCCCACGCCGCTTGTGTTGGGCGATTTGGACCCTGCGCGTTTCGCGACGCCGTCGATGCCGTGTGGGTCCAAGCTGGGGTCCGAGCGCTATCCACTGGTCGATCCGGTGCGCGGCCTGTGCACGACCATCGGCCAGTCGATTCTTGCCGGCGATTTGCGTGGACTCATCGTTTATGCCAGTAACCCCGGTGCGGGATACGGCAATGCACAGGCTTGGTTGGGTATTTTGCAGCAGCTCGACTTGCTCGTGACAATAGATATTCGCTGGTCCGAGACGGCGCGTGCTTCTGACTTTGTGCTGCCCGATGTGACGTATCTGGAGGCCGATCGCGGCGTGGGCACGGTCGTGGGTGTCAACGATTCGCGCGTGTTCTACCGCAACGCCGTGCTGCCTGTGCAGCATGACGACACACGTCCCGGTCGGGAGATTTTTGCCGGTCTGGCGCAGGCGTGTGGCGTGGGCGAGTACTTTCGGTTCACGTCTGACGATCTGGCAGCTGCCCGGGTGGAGCCTTTTGGGATTGATCTGGACGAGCTCAAGGAGCGCGGCTGGGCCGACACGGGTGTTTCGTTTCCGTCGCGTACGGGCGAGCCGGCGATTCCCTTGGGTGGCGGCAAAATTGCGCTGGCAAGTGACGTATGGGAACGAGCCAGCCTGGGTCGTGTACCCAACTGGATCGCTCCCATGGTGGAGCCTGGCCCGGGGATGTTTCGCCTCATTAGCGGCAATCGACCCTTTGAGTCGCATACCTCGCGCAGGCTCGCGGCCCAAGGTGCCGCCGAGGCTGGGTCGGACCTGGATGCCGTGCAGATGAATGCCGATGCTGCTGCGCATATGGGCATCGCCGACGGCGAGATCGTCGAACTCGTGAGCGATATGGGCCGCGACCGCGTGCGCGTGGAGACGACGCCGTATCTGCATCCGGCGTGCATCTTCACCTCGGCCGCCCCCGGTGGGCGTACGTTTGACGCCGATGCCGGTGGCGCTCAGGCCCTGGGCGTCGGGCCGCTCGACCACACACCGCTGCGCTGGGACCCGTTGACGGGTGCCGCGCTCACCCAGGAAAACGCCGTTCGCTTGGAAAAGATTGTCGCGCGCGGGGATAATGACGAGTAATTGACTCAGCTGATGTATTTGACTGATCCACGTTTCTTTTGAAAGGCCGCACATGAGCGATAGCCAGAACATGTCCGATGAGGTGCGCGCACGCCTGCGCGCCATCCCTTCCGTCAACGAGCTGCTTGCCGAGTGGCCGGTGGTGAAGGCGGTGGGGGAGACCTGCGACGCGGTGGTGCATGCCGCCGTCACGGCCGAGCTCGACGAGGAGCGCGCCGCCATTCGCGCCGGTGCCGCCCCGCGCTCTAAGCGCGAGCTGGCATCGGCTATCGAGTGGCGTGCGCATCGCTCCGCGCTGCCGAGCCTGCGTCCCGCCGTCAACGCCACGGGTGTTGTTATCCATACAAATCTGGGTCGAGCCCCGCTCGCGGAGTCGGCCGCCAAGGCCGTGGCCGAGGTCGCACGCGGCTACAGCACGCTCGAGTACAGCGTGGACACCTGCTCGCGCGGGTCGCGCAAAGAGCATGCCGCGCAACTCATCCGCTCGCTTACCGGTGCCGAGGATGCGCTGGTCGTCAACAATAACGCGGCCGCCGTGCTGTTGGTGTTGGCAACCCATGCCGCGGGCAAGGAGGTCATCGTCAGCCGCGGCGAGCTTGTCGAGATTGGCGGCAGCTTCCGCATCCCCGATGTTATGGAGGCCTCGGGTGCCAAGCTCGTTGAGGTCGGGGCCACCAACCGCACGCATTTGAGCGACTACGAGCGCGCCATCACGCCCGATACGGCGATGATCCTCAAGGTCCATCCTTCCAACTATCGTATCGAGGGTTTCCACGAGGAGGTGGGTTCTCGGGAGCTTGCGGCGCTTGCTCACAAGCATGGCCTGCTGTTCTACGAGGACCAGGGGTCGGGCGCGCTTTTGCCCGATGACATCCTGGTGCGCGGCGGCGAGGAAACCACGCCGGCTTCGGTTTCGGCAGGGCTCGATCTGGTGTCGTGCTCGGGCGATAAGCTTCTCGGTGCCGCACAGGCGGGCATTATCATGGGTCGTCGCAATTTGGTCCAGGCCTGTGGGTCACATCCGCTTATGCGCGCCCTGCGCCCGGGCAAACTAGCTCTGTCGGCGCTCGAGGCCACGCTGCGTATCTACATGGACGGCGCCGATGTTGCCCATCGCGATATTCCGGTGCTCAGCATGCTTACGCTACCGCAGGCCCATTTGGAGCGACGTGCCCGCAAGCTGCGCGATCGTATGGTCGCCGGGCTCGATAAGGCTGGCTGCCCGTGCGCCGTGCAGGTGGAGATCGTCGAGGAATCGTCGACCCCCGGTGGCGGCTCGCTGCCTACCGTGGAGCTGCCCACGATGTGCGTGGCCGTCTACCCGGTCGACGGGCGCCTGTCCGTCGACGCGCTCAAGCGCTCGCTTGTCCAGGACTTCGACACGCCGGTCGTCACGCGAACTTCGCACGATCGCATTTTGTTTGACGTCCGTACGCTTGTGGGCGACCGCGATATCGAGACGGCGGCATCGACGCTTGCCGCATGCGTTGAGAAGGCGATTGCTCGATGAGTGAGGTTCAGGCGCTGGTGGAGTGTCCCGTTATCGTTGGCACGGCGGGCCACGTCGACCACGGTAAGTCGGCACTGATCGAGGCGCTGACCGGCAAGAATCCCGACCGTCTGGAGGTTGAGCGCCGTCGCGGTATGACCGTGGAGCTGGGCTTTGGCGAGCTGGCGCTGCCGAGCGGCAAGATCGTTGGCCTGGTCGACGTGCCGGGCCACGCGCATTACTTGCGCGCCATGGTGCAGGGCGCCACGGGTATCGACGTGGGCGTGCTGGTGGTTTCGGCCGTCGAGGGCGTAATGCCGCAGACCCGCGAGCACGTGCATGTGCTGGAGCTGTTGGGCGTTACGCATATGGTGGTCGCGCTGACGATGTGCGACTTGGCCGATAGTGAAATGATTGAGCTGGCCGAGCTCGACGTGGACGATTTTCTTTCGGATACCGTGTTTGCCGACGCGCCGATCGTGCCTGTGTCGTCCAAGACCGGCGCGGGAATCGATGACCTGCTGGCTGCGCTCGACGAGCAGGTTGCCGCTTGCTGGGGCGCCTGCCGTGCCCGTGCCGAGCTCACCGATGCCGCACCGCGACTGCCCATCGACCGCTGCTTTACGATCAAGGGCGCCGGTACCGTGGTGACGGGTACGTTGCACGATGCGCCCGTCGCGGTGGGGGATGAGCTCGTCGCGCTGCCGTCGCGTACGGTCTGCCGTGTCCGCGGGATTCAGGTGCATGGCGATACGCCGCGCGCGCTGCCTGGGCAACGCGTGGCGCTCAACCTGGTTGGTGACGGTGTCGCGGCGCTTGACCGTGGCGAGATGCTGGGCGTGGCGGACCGCTTTGGTCAGACGTTGCGCTTTATGATGACGTTCACTTACTTGGGTCGCGAGGGAGCCAAGCCGCGTGTGCTCGAGTCGGGTGCGCGTGTGCACGTGATGGCGGGTACAGCCGAGGTTGTCGGTCGTATCATGTTCATGGAGGGCGAGGCCCCCATGGCGGTGGGCGAGACCCGTATTGTTCAGGTGCGCCTGGAAAACTCGCTGCCGCTGCGTGCCGGGGACCATGCTGTGGTGCTGTCCTATTCGCCCGTGATGCTTATTGGCGGCGGGCGTGTGCTGCTTTCGCGCTGCCGTCGCTCGCGCGAGCTTGCCGAAGGAGAGCGTGCGCTGTATGCGGCGCTCGAGTCCGGCGATATCGCGGGTGGTGTGGGCGCTTGGCTGGCGCTGCAAACGCTGCCGGTTGCGGCTGCCGATGTTACCGCGGCGCTCGATCTTGTTGCCGGTGAGGCTGAGGCAGCGTTGCGCGAGTTGGTGGCGAAGGGCGCTGCTTGCGCGCTTGCTGGCTCGGATGGCTCGCTGTATGCAGATGCTTCCGCGCTCGATGCCGCGATGGATGCGCTGGCGGCGACCCTGTCCGCCATGCACGCCGCTGCCCCCAAGGAGACGGGCTTTACGCCCGGTGCCGTCGCCCATGCTGCTTGGCCTACTGCTAACAATGCAGTTGCCGCAGCCCTGATTTCCGAGGGCTGCTCGCGCGGCGTGTGCGCCGCCGAGGGCGCCGAGGTGTTCGACCCGCACTCCGCAGTCGCCGCGGCGCGTGTGGTGCGAGAGGCTTGCGAGCGGATCGTTTCCTTGCTGGACGAAGCTGGCCTCGATGCACCGACGTTGCCCGAGGTGGGCGAGCAACTACAGCTCGACCGCGACGTCATGACGCGAGCCCTGCGCGAGCTTTCGCTCAACCGCGCGATCGTTAAGGTCGAACGCGACGTTGCCCTGTCTGCCATCTCGGAAGCCCATGCGCGCGAGCTTGTTGCCGCTGCCATTGAGGCAGCCGGCGGCGCTGCCACCACGAGCGTGCTGCGCGAGGCCCTTGGCGTGTCGCGCAAACGCGCCATCAGCATCCTTGAGCATCTAGATGCCGTACGCTTCACAGTCCTCGACAAGGAGGCCGGCGGCCTGAGGTCCCTACGCTAGGCCGGTCACCCGCTCCCGCCTCCTCAGTTGCGGTGAAATAGTTCCTGTTTTTGGGGTCTTGCAGCCTAAGCAAGAACTATTCCACCGCAACTTCTTGCTCGTCTTTTTTGGGATGGAGCCGTTTCGGTTTGGTAAAATACCGCCGCACTTGGGAACGGATGGGCTCCGGTGGGCTCCGCGGTCCTCAAAACCGTTGCGAGGCGTGCAAAACGTCTTGGATGTGTTCGATTCACATACGTTCCCGCCATACGCTACCAGCGCTTTTGTGCTCGCGGTCTTGCTGCGTGCCGCAAAGGCGCTGTTTTGTTTTTGCACGGGTTTGCCGTGCCGCCCGCTTTATCGGCGACGGTATTTGGCTTCGTGTGCCGGGTTTTGAGCATGCCGATGGGGGTGGTTTGCCGTATGACTACCGTAAGACGGGCCGATCTTTCTTGTGTCGTCCAGGCGGGCGGGTTGTCGTCGCGCATGGGCTGCGATAAGGCGCGCATGGCGTTTTGCGGTGAGCCGCTCATCGAGCGGGTGCTGGGTCGGCTGGCGCCAGTTGCCGGCGAGTTGATCGTGACGACTTCGCGCCCCAGCGAGCTTGCCTATCTTGAGGAGCACGCGTTTGGCGGCCTGGTGCCGCGTGTGGTGGCGGACCTTGAAGGACCGGCGGGTGCCATGCGCGGCATCGCGAGCTCGTTGGCCGCGGCCCGATTGCCGCTCGTGGCGATTGTCGCCTGCGATATGCCGTTTGTCTCGCCGGAACTTATCGGCGCGCTTGCCGATCGTGTTGAGGCCGAGGCGCTCGACGTGTGCGTGCCGTGCGAGGAGCGGGGGATTGAGCCGCTTTGCGCCGTCTGGCGCTGTGACGCGTGTGCGCCGGTTGCCCATGAGCTGCTCGCCTGCGACCGCCAGCGCATTCGCTGCCTGATCAATCGCGTTCAGGCTGGTTATATGGATGAACCGCAGATCGTTAAGGCCGCGGGCTCGACGCTCTGCTTCGAAAACGTCAATACGCCCGAGGAGTTTGCGGCAGCCGAGCTGCTCGCCTAGACGATTGGAGTTGCCATGTCTCACGATATTTGTCCCGACACGGGAGAGCCTTGCACTTGCGATGGTTCCGAGCCCTGTACCTGCGGCTGCGGTGGCTGTGGACATACTGCGGAAGAGGAGGCGGCCGCTGCGGCGTATCGTGAGGCACACCGCGAAGGCCCGTCCGGTGATGCCCTCGACCACGAGCGCAAGATTATCGTTTCGTTCGATAGCACCTTTGATGTGATGGAGTGCGAGCAGCTTTGCCTGAATGCCGGCGTGCCCGGGCGCATTATGCCTTTGCCCGGCTCCATTACCGCAGGCTGCGGGCTGTGCTGGGCCATGCCGTTCTCGGGCGATGCACTCGCCGCTTTCCGCGCTGCCACCGAAGGCCGCATTACCCCTGCCGACTACCATCAGCTCGTCCTCTAACCACCAACACCACCACAAAGGTGCCCAATGTGGTGGTTTGGAACATGTGGACGAAACAGCTTCGAAACACGCGATTTGCGCGTTGGGCACTCAAAAACGCTTCTACCTGCATCGTAATCAAAACGAAACATCTGCTCGTCGGCTTATGCGAAACTTTGCTGCTACAGTGCGATATTATCCATACTCGATAAAGCTCGCGGCGCATGGGGCGCCTCGAACGACACCTTTCTTTTCCATCAATTGGAGGAAGCATGAGCTACACGCAGAAAGTTCTCGAAGAGCTCAAGGCCCGCTATCCCGAGCAGCCTGAGTTCATCCAGGCCGCGACCGAGATTCTCGGCACCATTCAGCCGGCGCTCGACGCCCATCCCGAGTACGAGGAGGCCGCCCTGCTTGAGCGCCTCGTCGAGCCCGAGCGCATCGTCATGTTCCGTGTTCCCTGGGTCGACGACAAGGGCAAGGTTCAGGTCAACCGCGGCTATCGCGTCGAGTTCAACTCTGCCATTGGACCCTACAAGGGCGGTCTGCGCTTTAACCCGACGGTCACCCTGGGTATGCTCAAGTTCCTGGGCCTGGAGCAGATCCTCAAGAACAGCCTGACCACCCTTCCCATGGGCGGCGGCAAGGGCGGCTCCGACTTTGACCCCAAGGGCAAGTCCAACAACGAGATCATGCACTTCTGCCAGTCCTTCATGACCGAGCTCTATCGCCACATCGGCCCCAACACCGACGTTCCTGCCGGCGACCTGGGCGTTGGCGGCCGCGAGGTTGCCTACCTGTTCGGTCAGTACAAGCGCCTGACCAACGAGTGGACCGGCGTCCTCACCGGCAAGGGCCTCTCCTTTGGCGGCTCGCTCGCCCGTACCGAGGCCACCGGCTACGGTCTGGCCTACTTTGTGGACGAGTACCTTAAGAGCCGCGGCGACTCCTTCGAGGGCAAGAACGTCGTCGTTCACGGTTCCGGTAACGTCGCCATCTACGCGGTCCAGAAGGTCGCCCAGCTCGGCGGCAAGGTGCTGGCCTGCTCCGACACCCACGGCTGGGTCGAGGATCCCGACGGCATCGACTACACCGTGCTCGAGCATGTCTACAACAAGAAGCGCTCCGGCCACGACAAGGGCGTTACGCTCGCTATGTATGTCGACGAGAAGCCCAATGCCACGTGGCACGAGGGCGACGGCCGTGGCGTGTGGCAGCTGCCCTGCGACATCGCGCTGCCCTGCGCACGCGAGAACACGCTGCTGCTCGAGGACGCCCAGGCGCTCGTCGCCAACGGCTGCAAGGTGGTCGGCGAGGGCGCGAACATGCCCACGACCATCGAGGCCACGACCTACTTCCAGGAGAACGGCGTCGCCTTTATGCCCGGTAAGGCTGCCAACGCCGGCGGCGTGCTCGTGTCCGGCCTGGAGATGAGCCAGAACGCCGAGCACCTGTCCTGGACCTTCGAGGAGGTCGACGGCAAGCTCGAGCAGCTCATGCGCGGCATGTTCCACAACGTGGACGACACCGCCAAGGAGTACGGCCAGGAGGGCAATTTCGTCATGGGCGCAAACATCGCCGGCTTCCTGAAGGTCGCCGACGCTATGCTCGCCCAGGGCGTCTGCTAAATCTTCGCTCGACATAGCATCGCAGAAGGCTCCCAGTCATCTTGGCTGGGAGCCTTTTTTGATCCGTTGGGGACGGAGGAAAACGGATCATTTCCCTCGGCCCTCTGCCGACCGCCCCTTAAGTTGCGGTGAAATACGGACTGTTGGGCGCCCTAGGCCCGACAAATAGTCCGTATTTCACCGCAAGTTATGGATGGGAGGGAGGTTTTTGTGCTGTGGAAGGTCGCGGCCCCTCGTTTGGTACACTTAAAAGTACTGGACAAGTGGAGAGATGGGGGAGAACGTGCTCAAGTTCGGTACCTACGTCCGTGTTGGAAACGCGGCCGAAGCCTATGAGCTCTTGCAGAAGAACCGCAACAACAAGATTGTGGGCGGCGGCATCTGGATGCGCCTGGGTTCGCGTCGTGTGGCGACGGCGATTGACCTTTCGGCCTGCGGACTCGATCAGATCGAGGAGACCGAGACCGAGTTTCGCATCGGTGCCATGTGCACCCTGCGCCAGCTCGAGCGTCATGCCGAGCTCAACGCGCTTGTCAATAATGTCTTTGAGTTCGCCGTCCACGATATCGTGGGCGTGCAGCTGCGCAACACCGCCACGCTGGGCGGCAGCATCTACGGCCGTTTTGGTTTCTCGGACGTGCTCTCGGCCTTTTTGGCGCTCGATTCGTACGTTGAGCTGACGGGTGCCGGCCGCCTGCCGCTCGCCGAGTTCGTGGACATGGGCTATGTGCGCGACGTGATTGAGCACGTGGTGGTCGTTAAGCATGATTACCGTGCGAGCTACGAGGCCGTGCGCAAGGCCGCGACCGACTTCCCCTCCTTAAACGTCACCGCCGCCTGGTGGGACAACAGCTGGCATGTCACCGTGGGTGCTCG
>URDZ01000032.1:0-18817 GCA_900546725.1 uncultured Collinsella sp.
TCTGGCGCGGCCTGCCCGGCAAGCCGCTCGGACTCAAGCTCCACTGGCTCGAAAGCGAAACCAGCATCAAGCTATCCGACCTGCCCGAAGACACGCAAAACCGTCTCAAGGCGGGCATTCCGCAAACAAGTGTCGACGATGCGCAGGACACGATATCCAAGTACCGCCACCAGATCGACGAGGAGCAGACCCGCCAGGTGATCGACGCGCAAACGATTCGAGACAACACCAATCAGGGATCGACCTCCGAATCAGATTCCGAGAAAACCGCCGAACAGTCCGCCGAGGCCGAAGCCTCCGATAAGAATTAGAAAGGGAGTGCCGCTTATGAGTCGCCGCAACACCGAGCTGCTCTTGCTCATCGCCTCGGCGTTCCCCGTCATCCTGCTGTATGCGATGTACGTCCTCACCGCGGGCGCTGCCATCTCCTTTGAGACGCTCGCCGTACCGATCGGCCTCTTTGCCGCCTTTGCCGCGGCCCACATTGCCGTGCGCATCTTGGCGCCCGGTGCCGACCCCGCCATCCTGCCCATCGTATTTATACTTTCGGGCATCGGCATCACGTTCGTGACGCGTCTCGCCCCCGCTCTCGCCATCTCACAGCTCATCATCCTGTTTGTCTCGGTGGCGCTCATGGTGGGAACGCTTGCACTAGTCAAAAACCTCGACGTGGTCATGCGCTACAAGTACACCTTTGGCATCATCGGCATCATTCTGCTGATGCTGCCTATCTTTATCGGCACCACGATCTCGGGCTCCAAGCTGTGGATTCGCATCGCGGGCTTTACCATCCAGCCCGGCGAGTTCGCCAAGGTCTTTATCGTCCTGTTCCTGGCCGGCTACTTGGCCGAGAACCGCGAGTTGCTCTCCATCTCCAACCGCAAGATCCTGGGCTTTAAGATCCCTCGTCTGCGACTGCTGCTGCCTCTGTTTGCCGTGTGGGGTGTGTGCCTGCTCGTCGTCGTCTTCGAACGCGACCTGGGTTCGGCCGTGCTGTTCTACACCATCTTCTTGCTGATGCTCTACGTTGCCACGGGACGATTCTCGTATGTCGTTATCGGTCTTGCGCTCTTGGCCGTTGGAGCCGTGGGCGCCTACAAGTTCCTGTCGCACGTTCAGGTGCGTTTCCAGGTTTGGGTCGATCCGTTTAAGGACGCCCAGGGCCAGGGCTACCAGATCGTCCAGTCGCTCTTCTCGCTTGCCGATGGCGGTCTGGTCGGTGTTGGCATCGGCAACGGCATGGCCAACAACATCCCTGTCGTCGAGTCCGACTTTATCTTCTCGGCTATCGGCGAGGAGATGGGCCTTTTGGGCGGCGGCGCCGTGCTCATCCTGTTTATGCTTTTTGCCGTGCGTGGCCTCACCACGGCAGCCCGCGCCAAGTCCGACCTTGCCGCCTTTAGCGCGACCGGCCTTACGGCGGCCATCAGCTTCCAGGCATTCTTAATCGTTGGCGGCGTAACCCGCCTGATCCCGCTGACCGGCGTCACCCTGCCCTTTATGAGCCAGGGCGGCTCCTCGCTGCTGGCGAGCTTTATCATCGTCGCGCTGCTGCTGCGCGCCGGCGACGAGGCAACCGGACGCGAAGCCGAGCTCACCGGCACCGGCACCATGGCCGCCATCACCGATGACCAGGTCGCATCCGCCGCTGCCCCGACCGGTACGCGTTTTGCCAGCGCACCTTCCTACAGCCACGGCAACCACTCCGCGGGTTCTCGCATGCGTCGTCGCCTGCTCGACACGCCTGAGTCCGGCGTGCTCGGCCGCGTGGCACTTGCCAACCGTCTGACTCGTGCCGTGCTTGCCTTCACGGCGCTGTTCGCCATCCTTATCGGCAACCTCACCTATGTCCAGGTCATCAAGGCGAAGGACTACCAGGACATGCCGACCAACAACCACACCATCGCCCGCTCCAAGTACATCCAGCGTGGCTCCATCATCACGTCCGACGGCGTGACACTAGCCGAGTCGCTGCAACAGGAGAACGGCACCTACGCCCGTTCCTACCCCAACGGCAACATGGCCGCGCACGTGGTGGGCTACGTGAGCCAGCAATACGGCACCGCCGGCATCGAGAGCGTCATGAACGATACGCTCACCGGCTCCAAGGATTACTCCAGCTGGAACAACGCCATTGCGTCGCTCGCGGGGCAGACCCAGCCGGGCAATACCGCCAAGCTCACTATCGACTCGCGCATCCAGACGGCTGCCGAGCAGGCGCTCAAAGGCTTTAAGGGCGCTGTGGTGGTCATGGATCCGCGCACCGGTGCGGTCCTTGCGTGCGCGAGCTCGCCCACCTATGACAACACCAACATCGATGCCCTAATGCAGTCGGGCGGTGGCGAGGACGGCTCCATGTACGACCGCGCCATGGACGCACTCTACACCCCGGGCTCGACCTTTAAGGTCGTCACGCTCTCCGCGGCGCTCGAAACCGGCACCGCCAGCCTTACCAGCACGTACCAGGCGCCCGGCTCCATGGACATCGGCAACGCGCCGGTCACCAACTCTGCCAACGAGAGCTACGGCACCATCAGCCTGCAGCAGGCCTTCGCCGTGTCGTCCAACGTCGTCTTTGGCCAGGTGGCCAACGAGGTCGGTGCCAGCTCGCTCGTCCAGTTTGCCAATGCCTTTGGCTACGGTCAAAAGCTCGGTCAGGATCTGACCACCGCGGCTTCCATCATGGCCGACCCGTCGCTTATGACCGAGTGGGAGACCGCTTGGGCAGGCGCCGGCCAGCCCGTCGGCATGGACCACACGCCTGGCCCGCAGACCACCGTTATGCAGAATTGCGTGATCGCTGCCGCTATCGCCAACAGCGGCGTGGTCATGGACCCGTACTTTGTAGCCCAGGTACTCGCCCCGGACGGAACCGTGGTCAAGACCACGCAGTCCCGCTCGCTTGGTCAGGCCGTCAGCTCCGCCACGGCCGACCAGGTCAAGCAGGCCATGCTTGCCGTCGTCCAGTCCGGCACCGGCACCGATGCCCAGATCCCCGGCGTCAAGGTCGCCGGCAAGACCGGCTCGGCCGAGATCGGCGGCACCAACGTCAACTCGATGTTTGTTGGCTTTGCACCTTACGATTCACCCACGGTCGCCATCTCGGTGGCCTTGGAGGATTTCGACAAGCATGACGTCGAGGCCGCCAAGATTGCCGGTATCGTCCTGACCGCGGCGCTTGCCGCACAGGGAGCGTGATGCCCATGATCGAATCGGACACCCGAGGCGCGCCGCGGCCGAAGAGTTAGCGGCAACGCGCCACACGGCCCCAGCGGCCACATCGTAGGTACTACACACATCGTTGAGCGAATAGTTATGTTAGGAGCAGGAATGGAACAGAGGGTCCTCGGGGGAAGATACCTCCTCAAGGATAAGGTGGGAACAGGCGGCATGGCGACCGTCTACCGTGCACAGGACCAGGTCCTCGACCGCACGGTTGCCGTCAAGATCATGCTGCCGCAGTATGCTGGCGACGCAACCTTCGCCGCACGCTTTAAGCAGGAGGCCCAGGCAGCAGCCGGTCTCTCCTCCCCCTATATCGTGGGCGTCTACGATTGGGGCAAGGACGGCGACACCTATTACATCGTCATGGAGTACCTGCGCGGCACCGACCTTAAGAGCGGCATCAAGAGCCACGGCGCCCTCGACCCCAAGAAGGTCGCCC
This sequence comes from uncultured Collinsella sp., assembly GCA_900546725.1. Taxonomy (GTDB): domain Bacteria; phylum Actinomycetota; class Coriobacteriia; order Coriobacteriales; family Coriobacteriaceae; genus Collinsella. The sequence continues at coordinate 3,665 of URDZ01000032.1, forward strand.
AGATCGGCTCGCAGATCAGCTCCGCGCTTTCGGTCGCCCACAAGCACGAGATCATCCACCGCGACATTAAGCCGCAGAACATCATGGTGCTGCCCGACGGCAACATCAAGGTGATGGACTTTGGCATCGCGCGCGCCAAGAACAGCCACCTCACGCAAGACAACAACGTGCTGGGAACCGCCCACTATGTAAGCCCCGAGCAGACCCGCGGTCAGGACCTCGGCCCCACCTCGGATATCTACTCGCTGGGCGTCGTGATGTACGAGTGCGCCACCGGCCGCGTTCCCTTTGACGGTGACGACGCTATCTCGGTCGCACTCAAGCAGGTCAACGAGCTGCCTATTCCGCCGAGCCAGATCAACTCCGGTGTCGACGCCGACCTTGAGCGCATCATCCTCAAGTGCATGGAGAAGGACCCGGCAAACCGCTTCCAGACCGCCGACGAGCTGCGTCAGGTGCTCAACAGCTACCTGTCGGGCCGTGCCGTCAACGTCTCGGAGCCCACGCGCATCATCGGTGCCCCCGGTGAGCTGGGCGCCACCAAGACTCGCGAGCTTTCCGATCAGACGCGCGCCATGGTGCGTCCCGTCTCGGGCGTGAGCGGCCAGAATACCGCCCGTAGCTCGGTTTCGGGCTCCACCGGCTCCTACGAGGTCGAAGAGCCCAAATCCAACAAGAACAAGATTATCGCCGCCATGGTGGCAGCCGTTGCCGTCATCGGCATCGTGGTGGCCTTTGCCACAGGACTCTTTGGCGGCGAGCAGGTCACCGTGCCCGACGTGCTGGGCAAGGACCAGCAGACTGCCGTCGAGCTGATCAAGGAAGCCGGCCTCGAGGTCGGCACCATCGACCAAAGCTACAATGACGATGTCGACGAGGGCAAGGTCGCCGAGCAGACGCCCAACGGCAACACCAAGAAGGCCAAGGGCACCAAGGTGAACCTGGTAATCTCCAAGGGCCCCAAGCCCTCCGAGAAGGTTGAGGTTCCCCGGCTTGTCGGCCTGACCAAGGACCAGGCAGAAGCCGCGCTGGCAAGCGTTGGCCTGAAGGGCAACGCCTCCGAGGAGGCCAACGAGGCCGATGAGGGCCAGGTCTTTGAGCAGGGCACTGAAGCCGGTAAGGAAGTCGCGAAGGGCACGACCATCTCGTACAAGGTCTCGAGCGGCCCAGATACCACGTCCGTCCCCGACCTGACCGACATGACCGAGGCCCAGGCGCGCAACGCCCTCGATATGGCAGGCTTTGGCGTCGACGTGAGCTACCAGGAGAACGACTCGGTTACCGAGGGCGCCGTGATCAGCTGGAACCCCAGCGGCAAGCAGAAGCCCGGCGCCACGATTACCGTCGTCATTGCCAAGAAGTCCGGCAAGGCCACCGTCCCAGGCAACCTGTACGGCAAGAGCATTTCCGCCGCCGTTACCGCGCTCAACAACGCCGGTTTCTATAACATCGGCTTCTGTGACCAGAACGGCAATCCCGTGAGCGGTAACGAGGATGCCACCGTTACGGGCGTCTCCCCCACCGGCAAGCAGTCCACCGACAGCACGATCACGCTAACAGTCGCACTTTCTGGCTCGGGTTCGGGCTCTGGCTCGGGCACGGGTGACGATTCCGGTACGACCAACTAGTCGACGACCCATCGCCCGCAGCGGCTATGGCCGCAAACACATTCGCTCAACGGCGCCCGCTTGCTCCCCCGCAAGCGGGCGCTTTGTTTATCGACAGACCAGGGCTCCATAGCAACGCAAAGAGGCCCGCAAAAGCAAGCCTCCCAGGTGACAACAGAATATGTGATGCAGTAATCACCAGCCGCAGAACTTCACTATGATCTCGACCGTGGACTCTTGCCTATGGACAAAATGTCCAGAAGCAAGGACATGAAAAAGTAAGGACAACGCCCTCTAAAAGAAGGCCGTATATGAAGATTGCATATCCCTTTTGCCTTCATATACTCAAGAAGCACCCCTCGGAGCGCTCCTGAGAGGCCCCCTTGGATGCAACCCAGGGAATCCAGATTCTGGTAGACATCGGCGCAGCAAAATCCTGCCGCGCAGGCACGAACGGACATCTTGACTCCTAACGCAATGCGGGGCGCCCCAAGACACCCCGCCACGACAAAAAACTAGTTCTCGTAGACCAGCGGGTGGCCCCAACTGCCCTCGATCTTGCAGGTCTCCGCCGCAAAACCGGCAGCGAAGTCCAAGCTCTCGCGAATCGCGGCCTCGCCGCACTCGCCGGCCTTCTTCTTGGAAAGATAGGTGACCAAAAACGCCGTCAGCAGTGAATCGCCGGCCGCCATAGCGTCTTTGAGCTCCTCGGGCGCCACGGGCTTGATGCCCTGCTCGTAGAAGTTTTCGCCGTCATAGGCGACGGAGCCCTTGCTCCCGCGCGACGCGCATACGATTTGAGGGCCAAGGGCCTTCACCCACTCGAGCTTCGCCTTGATTTCCTCCAGGGAAGCGTCGCCCATGGACATAAAGGCGTACGTCACAAATGGCGCAATCTGCTCGAAGTACTCGTCGGTGGAGTCATCGGAGAAGTCGAAGCTGATAGGCACGCCGGCAGCCTTGATCTTGGGGAGCTCGCGCTCGGTGAAGCAGTAGTTGCCGCTGTGCACCAAGTCGAAGCCGCTGACGTACTCGGCGGCGAAGCGGTCTATCACGTAGCGCATGTCGCCACGTATGCCGCCTTCATTGGAACCCAGGAAGATACGGTCCCCGGTCTCGTCAACGGTCACGCGAGCAGCGCCGTTGACGCCCAGGACCTGCTGGCAGCGAAGAAGCTCGATGCCCTCGTCCTCGAGCGACGCTATAGCGTGCTCGGCCTCCTCATCTGATCCGAAGATTCCCATGTAGGCGCTGCGATCGACGCCGAGCTTCTTGGCGAAGACGGCGAAGTTGACTGCGTTGCCGCCGGGATACATGGTCTTGATGTGCTCGTACTTATCGACAACATTGTCTCCAAAGCCAAGCACGCTTAAAGGATAGGCTGCCATGGTTATCTCCATTCAGGTAAACCGCCGTGGTTACGGCGAGCAGAAGGGGCGCGAGGGATTCGCACATCCCAACGCGCTTCGCGCCCCGTTTTAAATTCGCTAGTACTTCTCGATGCCCATGTAACGACGCACGTCCGGGTGATGGTCGAACACCTTGCCGCGAGCGGAGCGCAGCTCACAGTTCATCGCGTAGAACAGAATTGGATCAAGGAACGCGCGAACGCTTGCCGGTACCTGGTCCATGCCGTACTCCATGGCATCGAGCACCATAAGAGTGTCGGTATGGGTCTCGAGGAATGCGAGGGCGCGCTCATCCATGGCTCGGCACTCGCTAGAAGACATCTGCAGGAAGTAGAAGACTCCGGGCTCGGTCACCTCGAAGGGGCCGTGGAAGTACTCGCCGGAGTGGATATAGGCGCAGCTCTGCCACTGCATCTCCATAAGCGAGCAGATAGCGAAGCCATAGGTCTGGCTAAACACGGGACCGGATCCCAAGATATACAGGAACTTGTGGTCCTGACACAGGGCGGCGAAACGGTCGCAGAGTTCGGCGTTGACCTTCTCGCGAGCTGCAGGCAGGATCTGGTCCATCTTGGCGATGCCTTCGTACATATCGGCAAGGTCGGCATAGCCTTCTTGCTGATCCAGGAGCTCGGAAGCGAGAGCCAAAGAGATGCCGGCGGGCACCTCCGCCTGCGGAACTCCCTCGCCCCACGGATATACCCAGCACGTCCACTCACCGTTATCGATACCGGAACCCGCGTTGTCCGTCTGCACGATAACGGTTGCGCCCGCCGCCTTGGCGATCGAGCACGCATCGATTACCTCGGGGGTGTTGCCGGAGTGGCTGCAAGCGATGACAAGGGACTTTTCGCCCAGGCGCTTGGGACGCATGATATCGAACTCGCGGGCGGTATACGCCTCGCTGGCAAACGTAGTCGCCTCGCGCTTGAGCAGCTCGTGGGCGGGCAGCAGGTCGATAAGGGAGCCGCCGCAGGCAACCCAGAAGACGCTATCGAAACCACCCTTTTCAGCGATTGCGTCGGCGATAAGATCATGTGCGTTCATTGTTATTCTTCCTTTCGATACGGCGGACGAATCCGCCAACGTTTACTGCGAGTCTTCTCGTCAAGCGTGTTGACTTCCCCACGCGAATGGGAGCTACGCGCTAGTCGACAAAATACTTCTCGAAGGCGTCCATGTTGCGCTGGTCCGCTGCTGCGGGATCATCGAAATACCTTCCATCGGTGATCTCCTGGCCAAGATAGCCCTCGAACCCATGCGCGTTGAGGACGCGTACGAAATCGTCCATACTGTGCTTTCCATCGCCCCAAACCAGATGGCCATATGGGTCGCCATCAATGAAGTGCATGTTCCTTATGGCACCATCGCCAAACTCGGCAAACCACTCTTCAAGGCTCTCGCCGGCAACTCCCATAGCGGTAGTGTCCACCATTGGAGTAAGGTGCGGGCTGGCTACTTGGTCAAGCATGCGCCTGGCATCCGCGAGTGTAACCACCAAGTTGCTCTCTTCCGGCCTCAGGCTCTCCATGCAGAGGGTCACGCCGTGCTCGCCGGCATAGTCCGCAAGAATCGCCAAGTGCTCGGCAGAGCGCTTCCAAGCTTCCTCGCGGTCCTCGTCCCAATCGCCCCAACCGGAGTTGATGGACATATACGGGGCGCCGAGCACCTCGGCGAGCTCGATGCCGTGCTTAAAGTAAGCGAGGCTCCGCTGCGCGTGGAGGGGCTTTCTGGCAGCGTACTGCCACGGATACACCACGTTCTCCGGGCACAGGGAGCTCACGGAGAGTCCGCGAGACTCGATCTTGCGGCGAAGCTCGTCGGCCTCGAAATACCCCGTGTGGTCCAGCGTCACGTGCGGCTCGGCCGCCCAAAGCTCGATGGTTTTGAAGCCAAGGCGCCGCTGAACATCAAGGAAATAATCGAGCGACCACATGATGTAGTGAATATTCATGCCGGCGACCTGCTCGCGACGCAGGCGGGGCGTGGAAGCGCTTAAATCCATGCTGGACACCTCCTACATCGGCAGTAGGCCGGAGATCACAGTCGCGACCAATCCGAACAGAACCATGAAGATAAAGAACTTCCAGATGATCTTCCACCATTGCCCGAAGGAGATCTTCGCCACGGCAAGACCCGCGACGGTCATGCCCGCAACGGGGCTGATGGTGTTGACGGTCTGGTTCGCGAACTGCAGAGCGGTGACGGCAGCCTCGGGATTGAGGCCCATAAGCTCGGTCAGCGGGCCCATGACGGGCATGGTGAGTGCAGCGAGGCCGGAGCTGGAAGGAACCAGCAGCGAAAGCAGGCCGAGGACGATGTACATGAAGGTGGTATAGATGAAGGACGGAGCGCCCGCAAGGAGTCCGACGAGCCAGTTAAGAATAGAGTCGATGATCATTCCGCCCTCTGCGACGACCAGGATGCCGCGGGCGATGCCGATGATGCAGGCTGCGTAGGCGAAGTCGGCGATTCCGCGGACGAACTCCTCCGCAATGGTCTTCTCGTCCAAGCCGCCGAGTATGCCGGCAAGAAGGCCCATGGCCAGGAACACCATAGAGATCTCGTCCATATACCAGCCCTGGGTAACAAGGCCCCACACGATAACGCCCATGCCGACCGCGAAATCAATGAGGACGAGCTTGTGGCGAAGCGTGAACTCCTCTTCGATAGAGGCATCGGTGACAGAGAACTCGATGCGCTTCTGCTTATCGTCCTCATAGGTAATGGAGGACTTGGGATCGAGCTTGACGCGGCGCGCGTAGCGCATGGCCCAGAAAATGCCCGCGGCGGTGAAGATGACCCACAGGATGGCGCGGAGCCAAAGCTGGGGATTTCCCTCGATGCCGATAACGCCCTGGGCGATCAGCACGTTGAAGGGATCGTAGTGGATGCGCAGTAACCAAGGTTGGGGCCGAGGAAGCAGATGATGAACGCGGTCATGGAGTCATACCCGATGCTCAGCATGATGGGGATGAAGATCGCGTAGAACGGCAGCGCCTCCTCGGACATGCCGAACGTGGTACCGCAGATCGAGAGCAGGATCATGGTGATGGGGATGATCAAGATGTCCTTGTTCTTCAACTTCTTGATCACGCGGCTCATGCCGGCGTTTAGGGCGTTGGTCTTGGTGACGATGGCGAACGATCCGCCGATCAGCAGGACGAAGGCGACAACATCGGCCGCAGCCTGAATACCCTTGGCGGGAGCCTGCAGAACGGCATCGATGCCCTGTCGCAAATCGACGGTCTCCCCCGTCTCCGAATCGGTGTAGACCTTATCGACCTCTTGGTACGTTCCGGCTACGGCGACTTCTCGCTCGCCCGCAGCCGTCTGAATGGTCTGGCGGTCGAACTGACCCGATGGGACGATCCATGTGAGCACCGCGAAGAATACAATCAGCATGAACGCGATGGTGTACACATGGGGAAGCTGGAGATGGAATCTGCGCTTGGGCTTCCCCTTTTTGGCATCCGACATTCTTAACCTCCTGTCAGAGCAACGATGCTTGCCAACAATCCCTTATATATAAGCAAACATCTTAGGTTGTCCTATGTATAACCTGCATGAAGGTGCCGGTCAAGAAACATATTAGGTTGTTCTATAAGTGGTAACTTTTACGCGCTAAACGGACCTGTTGCGGCGATGGCGAGAACAGCGCTGCGTGAGACAAAGCCGCTAGATATCGAAGCTGTAGCGCGAACCCACGTAGTACTGCCTGCCATAGCAGAAGCGCTCTCCGTTGGAATCGAGAAAGCCCGCGTTCATGAAGAATAGCGGCTCCCCTACTGGGACCTTGAGCTCGCGGGCGGCATCAATTCCCGCACGGGCGATCTCTAGCCTGCAGGGATCGGACGAACAGGGATACCTACCCGTACGCTCCCCCACGGCCTCGAATATCGAGCAATTGGAAAGACCGATATCTTTGAGAAATTCGAATCCGTCAACAGGATAGTAGTTGTTCTCGAACAGGACCGGCACGCCGTCTGCGGTACGCACGCGTGAGACCAAGATGAGGTCAGAGCCTTCATCCAAGCCAAAGAAAGAAGCGAGGTCGCGATCGGCGGCAACGGTCTTGCGGGCAACGACGCGAGCGCCCGCCTTCATGCCGTTTTCGGCGCATGCTTGGGTAAAACTCTGAACATCGTCCTTCTGATGCACCTTGCGAATTATCTTTGTCGCGGTCACAAACGTACCACGCCCCTGCCGCTTGGTGAGATACCCCTCGCCCACAAGCTCCTCTATTGCGCGGCGAACCGTGACCCTTCCAACGCCGTACATCTTAGAAAGCTCAAGTTCCGTCGGGATCTGCGAGTCAACGGGATATGTCCCCTGTTCGATATCGCTCTTAAGCAAATCGAGCACCTGTTGATACAGCGGGGCGGAAGAGCCCCCATCCAGATGCGTATCCACAAAAACTCTCCCTTTAAGGCGTTCGCGATCTCAGCTACTCCATTCTACCGCACACGGAAAAATGAGGTTAAACACATAGGGACCCTGCATGTTTGAGCAGATCGGGAATCTGGTCGATGATTTCGTCCGCATTTGCTTGCGAAAAACCAAAACGCTCCTCGCGCTTGGCGAACACGGTGAGACCCGCCGCCTTGCACGCAGCGATCGATGATGCTCGTGTGATGTTGGCTTCCTTCCTTTGCTTGCGAGGCGCGTCACTCGTCCTGCTGGGCCGCGGGCCCATCGTTCAGCGTGGCCTGCCTGCGCGGGGCATGCCGGGAATTGATGTAGTCGTATGCGTAGGCGATCTCCGTGACGGGGACCTCCACGTGGTAATGGGCGGAAATGTCAGAGAAGCTCGTGCGGAATGCCTCGACGAAATCGTTGTGTTCATTGGCGAAGCGCTGCTCGTCTGCGTAGTTCTCGATGGGGCTTCTGGTCACGAGGCGCTCCACGAGACAACACAGGTGCACGTAGAGCCCCATGCTCACACGAGCGCCAATCACGTCTCCGGTGAGCTGCTGGAGCCGCTCCGCGGCACTCTCGATTTCGCCGAAGAGCTTGTTGGGGTTAAGGATTGTGATGGACTCGACCACGTTCCTGAGGGTCATGTTCTTGACGAGATTCTGGTGGAACGTGCGCAAGCCGTCAGCGTCGAGCAAGCGTGCGAAGGCGCGGTCTATCTGGGCCGTTCCTTCGCCGGCGATGAGTTCCTCGAGCGAAATGAACGGGACTCCGTCGGCGTGCGGATTGTCCGTGCCGATGACCGAGCGCACGTTGTACTGGGAGAAGGCGGCATCCTCAGATCCGTTATTGGCGAGCTGCCGCCAGTCAACGGCGACAAGCCGCGCGGGGGACTCGCCAGGCAGGCTCTGCGCCACGAGATCGCGGATCCGCGCAGCTGCGTCAAGTCCGCCTTCGGAGCAGAAGACAATCGCGTCCGGTCGGGCGTTGCGCGCCACGATGTGATAATTACAGGTGCAAGCTGCCGCAGCATCGTCGAGAACCTCTCGCACGGAGCGACCCGCGATAAGTCCGGCGCCAACCTCCACCGCAAGGCCGGTAGAGGCGTTGTTGATGATGCCGAGCGTCATGCCGGAGGTGGATTCCAGACTCTTATAAATATCCTGGAGCGATCCCATGTCCACGAGGATGACGACCTCGTCTGCGTAGGAGAAGCGGTCGATGATTTGCTGAAGAGGAACAGCGACGTCCGTAACCTTCTGGTCGTAGGGCATGTCGATGGCCTCGAAGACCCTCGTGTCAAGAATCCGATTGGCGGCGTCGGCGATGCTCGTGGCGGTCGAGTAGCCATGACTGAGGACGATACCGACGCTCCGACGACGCTTAGACGGGTCGAGTGCGAGTGCCGCATGCGCAAGGACGAGCAGACACGTGAGATCGTCGAGTGCGATGCCGAGCGTGGCCTTGAGTTCATCAGCGATGCAGGCGCAGACAGTAGCGGCAAAGCGGTTGCGCTGGGCCACGACGCCGCGCATGCCGGAAAGCTCGCTTGCATGGGAGCTCTTCCAACGCGAGAGGCTTGCGGGCGGCCACAGCTGGAGGCAGATGCCCTGGGCGATTAGATGCGAGCTCTTTCGGGACAAATCGATCGAGTAGAGTTCGTTCACGGAAGTGACGACGCTGTCGGCGATCTGCTCGTATGCGTCGGACTTCGAGCGGCCCGGGTTTTGCCCGAACGCCAGGTAGTCCTCGAGGTCGCGGGCTCGCTCCACCAGCTGAGCGCTGCACGCGCTCCCATCAAGCGTGCCTTCGCGATAGCTCTCGTATGGCTCCAGCATGGCGTCGAGTACATGCCGTGCGCGGTCGTCCGCCTGGCTTTGGATGCTCCGGGTGGTGTCGATGAGCTGCATATCGTTCTCGCTGCGCTCAAGTGCGGAGCCGGCAAGGATTGCGGAGGGAAGCTGGTAGGTGCGAATCTCCAGGCTGTCACCCTTCGTGTCTAGATAGGCCTCGGCGCAACAGTTGGTGATGCAGTCGCGCAGGCCGCGTACGTTCTCCTCAAAGTTGGTGCCGGCGAGGGCTCGGAAGGCTCCGCGGCTTATGAGGATGTCGCGTCCTATGCGTCGGCCCTCCTCCTTGAGGAAGTGGAGAGTCAGTTCCTCACGCTCCTCCTGGGTGCGCTCGCACAGAGACGGCACCTGGGCGGACATGGGGATGCGACGCGTGAGGCTGCGGCACTCGGTACTGTCTGCCTCGTGTGAGGTGGCAAAGATAAGGCGCGCAGCACCGGCTGGCACAATGGCGCCCGCCTGTGCGGAGGCCCACTCCAAGAGCGCGTCCTGGGCAGCGGGTGAGAGGGCGTCGACGTCCTTGAGATAAACGATGCCGCCGCTCGCCCGATCTGCAGGCCCGCCATCTGCGCACAGGTCGTGAGTGAGCGCGCGGGCATCGCCTGCATAATGCGAGCAGTCGATGCTCACAAGCTTGGCTTCCTGCTGCAGGACGCCGACGTTCTTGCCGTATTCGAGGGCAAGTTCGGCGAGTAGACCCTTGCCGGTTCCCGAGGCGCCACAGAGCAGGATGGGCAGGCCAGCTGGCGGGTACTTGAGCGCGGCGCAGAGCTGGCTGATGCAGGGCGCAAGGCTCAGCTTGTGACCGATTGCGCGGTCGAAGTCGAGTCGCTCGCCGTTTCCGAGCGTGGCGAAGAGCTGCTCGACCGAAGGGTAGGTGCTACGCTCGATGCGAGACTGGAAGAAGCGTTCGAGGGAGCGGCGGTGGAAGTAGCACACCGGTCGTGCCCCTGCTTTCACCACGAGGCCAGCGCGCACGAGCTCGTTGAGATACTGACTTGCCAGGCTGCGCGAGATGGCGAGCGAGTCGGTTATAGATGCCGTGGTGAAGTGGTCGAGACGGTTCTGGATGCGCCCGCCCCGCGTGCTGCCAAGCTCACGCGTGATGCGATCGAGGTAGGCAAGCAGGTCTTTCTGTGTCTCGGGGATGTTCATGCGGCTGGTCCTCCTTTCGTCCCACACCTTACGGGCGGGGTGGTGCTCGGGACGGGTTGGCGCCCGCGTTTTGTCACGGGCGCGTGAACTTCGGCACTCCATGATACATCTGTAGTGACATATGGCGACTTCTCGACACCTGCGCTCGACACAGCGAGCGGCAACGGCGCTGTCCGCCGAGCGCCTCACGGTCGTATCCCAACCGCAGGAGTGCGCTTTGCCACCTTTGACTGCCTCCCTGTCGGCAAGCGGCTCGCCGTTCGCCTCGTCTCTGACCACATCGCTCGAATCGACTCTGCCGCCGGCGCTGTGGTGGCCGTCGTGCCCGCAAAGGTCATCAAGCAGGCCGACGAGGTCACCGCGGGCAAGGTCTCCCTCGTCGACGCACTCAGGAATCTGTAGGCGAGGCCCCTAAGGCCGCCTCGCTGTCGGCAGCCCGGGGCCATGTGCCATCAGGGCACAGGACGAGTCCGGTCGCCGGAATGCGGCCGGACCCGTTGTTCGCGTGTTTTGCTGGGGGAGTCGCTGTGGCGACGAGGTTCACTGGCTTACTTTTCCTGTTCGCGCAGCCCCTTCGCCAAGGCTATGTTGGACAGTTCGAGTTCGCCATTCGTTACCGTAACAGCAAGCGAGTGGCCGAATTTCTCGCAGACGCGTGTCGTGAGTGCGGTACCGTCGAGGTAGAGGACGAGGATGTTGTCGTCAACGATGAGCTGCAGGTGGTAAGAACGCCCGGACTCGAGCCAGACTGGCCTCCAAAGCCCCTTATCCATTACGCGGAACCACTTGTAACAGGGGCTCTTGTCGAACGAGAGCCGATTCGCGTCGAGGTCGAAGCGGTATTCGTACGACTCGTCGGTCTCGAGATTCTTGTAGGCTCGAATTGAGAAGTCGCAAGCGTCCCTGAACGTCACGTCTGCCTCGAAGCAGAAGATCTCGCCTGCGTTTTCGGTGATTACGCACTCCGTTCGTTCGTGGTCTCCGCGAAGCTCGATATCCGGGACGGCATCAGGGCACTCGAACGCATCCCTTATGCTTTGGGGAGGGCGAACGCCGAGGGTGCCATTGGGGCGCTGGTACACCTCATGGGGCATAAACGAGCCACCCCAAAGCCAGTTGGCCCGGTCATCGTCGTTCTCGCGCGTGGGGACCCAGCCGGACAGAATCCTGCGCGATCCGTCGAAGGCGGTCCGTCCGGCGTAATACGCCCTCCCGTCGAAGGCGTCATCTCTCGGCTTCTCCCACGGACCGTAGAGATCGCGGCTCATGCGGTAGACGATCTTGTTCTCGTCGCTGTACTCAGAGTAGACCAGGTACCACCAATCGCCAATTTTGAAAATGTCTGGCATTTCGAACATGGTGTAGAGGCCGGGGGCCCAAAAGTCGCCCTTGAACTGCCAGTGCTCGAGGTCCTTCGACGTAAAGTGAACGAGCCTGCCAGTTTGGAGGGTTTTGGAGGGGTCGTCTCCCTTACGCGTGCCCAGTACGAGGAGGTATTCCTTCCGGTCGTCATCCCATATTACGAAAGGGTCGCGCCAGTTGCGCCCATCGTATCCTGGCTGAGGCGTGAGCTCTACTGCAACGCCCGTCTTTTTCCACGTCGCATAATCATCCGAGCAGGCCTTCGCCTGCATGAGCACCTGGGACGTTTTGCCTTCTCGCAGGTAGTTGCGGTTGAACCCGGTATAGAAAGCGCGTACCTCCCCCTTTGCCTCGTAGACGGTTCCGGCGTAGATGAACTGGTCTTGGTCGTCTTCTCCGCCGTGGGGGATCGCCGTTCCGTGTTCCTGGTACGTCACGAAGTCCTGGGTGGTCGCGAGCGACCACCCAAAGGGCTGTCCTTCGGCAAGCGGAGCGGGGTCGCGCGTGTCACGCTGGTGGTATAGATAGAACGTGCCGTCCTTGCCGAAGGGCATGACGTCTCCCACCCACACGTCCTTCGGTTGGTAGAACAGGTGCTGGTTATTGGTCGGGACTTTGCGCATGTCTCGTCCTCCTTACTGTCGCGTCTTTCCTATTCGTCTTCTTCGTCAACGTCCGGAGTCAGATCTCCGAGGTAGACGAGCTGCTCTTTGGCTTGGGTGACGACATGCCTCACCACATCGGGAGTAAGCTGTCCGGCGTGGAGCGAGAGCTCGAGGGCCACGGGAAGGTTTACGCCGGTCACTATGAACGCGCCTCGCGGAGCCGAGCAGGCTACGAGCTGGTTTACGCTGCCCTGAAGGATGTCGGTGAGAACGAGGGTCTCGTCATCTTCGGCGATGCCCTCGAATGCGCTGGCGAGCTTCTCCTCGAGCGGGGTTTCGTCTGTAAACGCGCAGACAACCCTGATGTCGTGCCCCGGTCCTATGATGGCCTTGAGCGTGTCTCCGAGTCCGGCTGCCAGGCCGTAGTGCGATGCAATGATGATGTGCCTCATAATGCGTCCTTTGTGGGTTGGTCTAGCCCTAGGCTAGGCAGCAAGAATGCCGAAAGCCGCGCACACCCACGAGATGATGAGGATGCCGAGGACAATCTTGTTGATGCTGACCTTGCGCTTGACGAGGGCGTAGACGATGGCTGTGGCTATTACGGGCAGCATGCCGACCATGATTTGGTCGAGGATGCCCGTCTGGACGTCGAGCGTGACGTCACCCATGGTGAACGTGAGACCACACGAGACCTTGATGACGGTGGGGATGAGCGCACCGACGACCATCATGCCAAGTGCCGACGTCGACTCGGTGAAAACGGACATCTTCTCGGCAAGGGTCGTGAAGAGCTTGTCGCCGAACTTATAGCCTATGCGCCAGTCAAAGAGCTTCCATACGAAGATGGCGATGGCGACGGCGAGCCAGAGAAGCACGCCGACGGGGTTTCCCGCCTGTCCCATGTAGGCGGCGATGGAGCCGAAGATGGTGGGAATGAGGATGGCGAAAATCGTGTCGCCGACTCCTGAGAGGGAGCCCATGAGGCCAATCTTAAGGTCTTGGACCGCGTCGATGGCGTCATTGTGCCCCTTGTCCTCCAAGGCTAGGCCGGCGCCGAGGAGCAGGCCGCTTACCTGGGGAGTCGCATTGTAATAGCGATAGGTGCTCAGAAGTGACCTGCGGTAGCCCTCCTCGTCTCCTGCATAGATCTTGCGCAGGGCGGGTTCGGTTGCGAACATGACCGCCGGGGCACACTGGGACTCATAGTTATAGATGGACGCGCCGAGCATCCAGCGGCGGCCGCAACGGTCGAGATCGGAAACGGTGAGGACTGGCTGGTACGTTCCGTCTGCCAGGCGGGCTGGCGCTTCGTTTGCCTTGGTGGCGTTAACTTCGTTACTCATCTTCCAGACCTCCAGCGTCGAGGGCGTTTACGGACGGATTGCTGTGCGACTTGTAGTACTCGATGGCCGCGGCGGCACCGAGCAGGGCGATGGGGAGAATGCTTATCTGCAGGTAGGCGGCCAGAACGAAGCCAACGATGGCGTAGGCGATGAACTTCTTCATTGGCATGAAGGACAGAAGCATCGCAAGGCCGACGACGGGGAGGATACCGGCGGCGATGGAGAGGCCGGTCGTGAACCAGGAGGGCATGACGGAGAGGAAAGCGTTGACGGCATCGGCGCCAAAGAGCAGTACGGCAAACGTGGGGATGGCCGCCGTAAGGCCATAGAAGACCGGACCGAGGAAAAGTACGCTCTTCATCTGCGAGTACTTGCCCTCTTCGGCAAAGCGCTGCGAAGTACGCCCGAGGAAGCCGTTTGCCGTCTTGGCGATGACGTCGAGCTGAAGGCCGAGCATGCCGACTGCGATTCCGGCGGCAACGCCGACGCTCGCCTCCTGACCCGAGGTGATGGCAACGACGGCGCCAATGATGGCGGCAGTGGGATAGTCGGGGACGGAGGCTCCTCCCATGGCCGCCACGCCCAGGCTCATGAGTTGGACGATGGCGCCGACGGCGAGGCCGGTTACGGGGTCGCCGAGCGCAAGTCCGACGAACCATGCTGGCGTGACGGACATGTTCGTGAGAATTTGTCCCGCGTTCTTCTCGGCTCCGTAGATGAAGGCGATGAGTGTAACGACGGCTATCTGGATGATGGATGGTGTCATAAGTTCACTCCCTTGCTAAAGCGTGATGATGCTGGAGAGCTCTACGGGCTTGTCGGCCGGCACATAGCGAACGGTGATGTCGCAGCCGGTGCCAGCAATCGCTCGATATGCGGGCAGCTCGTCTTTGGTGACGTAGGCGCGACTGCTCACTTGGACGGCGTCTGACCCCTCTTCGGGAAAGACTGTGCCTCCGACCACGAGTGTGGGAACAACCTGGCCCGTCTGTATGACGTCGAGGATGGTCTGGGGGTCTCGCGCCACGATGAAGACCGTGTGGTCGTCGTACTTGCCCGCCCGATAGTTCGTGAGAGCCGTCTCCTTGTTGATAATGGAGAGGGCGACTCCCGAGGGCTTTGCCATCCGCATGGCAGCCTTCTTGGTCGGGTCGTTGGCGACGATGTCATCGATGACCATGAGACGCTGCGGACGGAACTCGGGTACCCACTGGGTTGCCACTATGCCGTGTAGCAGGCGGTTGTCGATGCGTGCTGCGATGATGCTCATGTGATGTTGGCTTCCTTCCTTTGCTTGCGTGACGCGTTTCGGCATGGCCTGTGCCGAGGCGCGTCATTCGTCCTGCCGGGCCGCGGACCCGTCGTTCAGCGTGGCCTGCCTGCGCGGGGCATGCCGGGAATTG
>URDZ01000033.1:0-18392 GCA_900546725.1 uncultured Collinsella sp.
GGGCGCTTGAAAGTGGAGCCGGCGCTCGGCATGTCGAGCGGCTGCTTGTCCTCGCCGCGCAGGCCGGCGTCCATGATGAGCTTGCCGGCAAAGTGGCCCTCGGGGCGCTTGAAAGTGGAGCCGGCGCTCGGCATGTCGAGCGGCTGCTTGTCCTCGCGGCGCTGACGGTAGTCGTCCATGTCGGCCTTGATCATCGCGGCGTTGCCCGGGGCGAGATTGAAGGTGGCCGAAAGCACGATGAAGCCGTCGTCGGCGATGCGGCTCTTGCGATAACCCAGGTTGAGCTCGTCGACATCGAACTCGATGATATTGCCACTGCCGCGGGTGCCGTCGTCGAGCATGCGAGCGGGCTTGTAGACGCGTATAGATTCCAGCACATCGGCCATGCAGGCACCGTAGGCACCGGCGTTCATGTAGCAGGCGCCGCCGACCGATCCAGGGATACCCGAGATGGGCTCCATGCCGGTGAGGTCGGCCTCGGCTGCTGCCGCGGCGACATCGGAAAGCAAGGCGCCGGCTGCCGCCGTGACGTGCGTGCCATCGACGGTGATGTCGGAGAGGCCTTCGCCCAGCGCCACGACGACACCACGGATGCCCTTGTCGCCAACGAGCAAGTCGGAGCCGTTGCCCACGATGGTGAGTGGTAGATCGCAGCGATAGCAGGTATCGAGCGTGGCGACGAGGCCCTGCTCGGTGTCGGGCGTGACAAAGACGTCGGCCGGGCCTCCAATCTTAAACGTGGTGTGCTCGCGCATGGGCTCGCTCATGAGTACGTTGTCCTCGCCGGCAACGCCAGCGAGCGCGCAGAGCAGGTCCTCGTTAAAAAAGTCGTTCTCGTGCATGCGAATATCCGCCTTTTGGTGGTTGTTGTCATCAATCGATTGCAATATACCCCACCTGGACGGATTTGGTGCGCTGGCGGCGATAAAACAGCCGTCCACCGGATTGGTAAAGTGTTTATCACCGAGGTAGATGGGCAGTCGCTATACTTTCAAGAGATTGCGCGTAAACCCGGAAGGAGCGAGATGGCCAACAAAGTCACCCTCAAGCAGATCGCCCAGGAGGTGGGGCTTTCCCCTTCGTCGGTCTCGCTTGTTCTCAATAATCGGCCCTGTCGCATCTCGGAAGAAAACCGCAAGCGCATCAAGGAGGTCGCGGCGCGCAACCACTATGTTCCTAACCAGATCGCGCGCAGCCTGGTCATGCGCGAGTCGCGCACACTGGGCCTTATCGTTCCCAATATCGAGAGCCGCTTTTTTGCCTCGCTTGCCGGCAGCTTGGAAAAGCGCTGCCGCGAGGACGGTTACGCGCTCTTTATTACCAGCTCGGGTGGAAGCGCCGATGACGATTTGGAACTGCTGCGCCAGCTGGTGACGCGCGGCGTCGATGGTGTCTTCCTGGTGGTAGGCGACGAGTTCTCGGATGACCGTGCCCTGCGCGAAGAGGTCAGCCATCTGCCCATTCCTGCCGTGATGGTCGACCGCGCCATTGAGGGCCTCGAGTGCGACAAGGTGATGTTCGACCACGAGATGGGCGGCTACATGGCCACCCGCTATCTGATCGAGCAAGGCCACCGTCGCATTGCCTGCTTGGTTAACGCGCGCCGTTCCAATACGGGTCGCAAGCGACTCGCCGGTTACGAGCGCGCGCTGCGCGAGGTGGGACTGCCCATCGACGCGCGTCTGGAGTTTGAGAGCGAATATTACATCCCGAGTGCCTACGAGGCCTCGGAGGCCGTGCTTGCAACCGATGCCACCGCCGTGTTCGCAAGCTCGGATAACATTGCCCTCGGTCTGCTCAAGCGCTTGCACGAGATGGGGAAGAGCATCCCGGGCGATATCTCGGTGGTGAGTTACGACAACTCGGCGGCCGACGTTCTCTTTGAGCCGGCGCTGACCGCGATTGAGCAAGATCCTAGTGTTCTTGCGGAGCATGCTTTTGGCTGCATGTCCAAGCGTCTTGCCGGTAGGGGCGGTAGACGTGCCGAAGAGGTCGTTCTGGAGCCGGCGCTTATCGTGAAGGGCAGTGTGCTTGACCTTACCGAATATAGCTAAGCGCACTTGTTTGTTTGCATAGATTGCATGCGGAGTGTCCGCTATTTGCCGGCGGGGCCGGGGTGCCTGCTTTGTTTTGAGAAGTTCGCGAAGCCCACCTCTCAAAACAAAGCAGGGACCCCGGCCCTCGTCCGTAAGCTCTTCCGCTGGGCGAGCCATAGACGCCGCGCACCGATCTACTAAAGGATGAGCTTGAAATTGGTGCTATATTCGGCTTGAGTTGTTTAATGCTAGTACGGGAGGCTGATATGGGGCTGTTCAAGAAGAAAAACCCGCAGGATGCCTTTGATCCCGATGTGTTTACCATCACGGATACGATTTTGGACCCGCCGCGGTTTACATTTTTGCCGGCTATCTACCAGGACGCCACGCGCCGCAAGTGGGCCGTGCATCAGCGCGGTGCGACCCCGAGGATTTTTGACTACGCGGATGTGCTGCAGTGCGAGATTGTCGAGACCGGAAATCCCGAGGATGTGCCGGAGCTTAGCAATCGCGAACTAGCTCAGCAGATTTTGATTAATCCAGCTCAGGCTACCAAAAACAATGCTGCCAAGCGTAATATGTGCCTTGGTATGGGTGTCATCGTTGCCGTGCAAACCGGCGAGGATGAGATTTCGAAGCTTGAGATTCCGGTGACCGCGGGCGAAGTCAAGCGAGACTCCGGCCTATATCGGTCGTATCGGAACGTTGCGGAGCAGATCAAAGAAGCCTTCGACGCCATGGGGCGTCCGGAGCAATGATGTCTGCAGCATCAAGCGGTTGAGGAGCCGTGCCCATGCCGAGTGAACCATATGCGATTCCGCCCAAAGATTGCGCCTTTGAGGGCATTCTTTGGTATATCAATCATTATGACCTGCAGGGTGGCGACCGGCTGCCCGCCGAGCGTGTGCTCTGTGAAGAGCTGGGCGTGTCGCGCACGGCGTTGCGTGCTGCGATCGCGCGCCTTATTTCGTGCGGAACTTTGGAAAGCCGCCGCGGTTCGGGCACTTATGTGTGTCCTCCCAAACCGCTGAACATCTTTCAGGAAACATGGAACTATACGCAGGCGGTGGAGAGGGTTGGCTCAAAGTCGACCGCACGCCTGGTTTGGTCCAAGGTCGTGTACGCCGATATCGATCTGGCCCAAAAGGCCCAGATCGACCTGGGCATGCCGCTTTTCTGCATTCGACGTGTGCGCGTGGTTAATGGTTCCCCGGCGTCGATTGAGACGGCCCACGTCAATCTGTCTTTGTGCCCCTCGCTTCCCGATCACGATTTTGAGCAGGAAAGCCTCTACGACGTTTTGCTCAAAGAAGGGAATGTCCATGTGACGCACGGCAAGGAGCATATTTCCATCAGCCGTCTGAACGCCGACGAGGCCAAGTTGCTGGGTGCTCAGGAGGGCACGCCGGTGTTTTACAAGGCTTCGCACGAGCGTGACGAGAACGATGGCTTTGTCGAGTATTGCAAGTCCGTGATTCTGCCGACCAAGTATCGTTTTGCCGATAACGGCGAGGCAGGCGGCGTTGCGACGAAGGTAGGTGTCGAATGGCTGATGCAGTAGAAGACTTGCCGGTTTACAAACAAATTCGCCGCTGCATTGCGGAGCGA
Organism: uncultured Collinsella sp.; assembly: GCA_900546725.1. Classification (GTDB taxonomy): domain Bacteria; phylum Actinomycetota; class Coriobacteriia; order Coriobacteriales; family Coriobacteriaceae; genus Collinsella. The sequence goes on from URDZ01000033.1 coordinate 3,645, forward strand.
ATCGAGCGCGGCGACTACCCGACGGGCTCGATGATTCCGTCCGAAAACGAGCTGGCCGAGGAGTTTGGCACGACGCGCCTGACAATCCGAAGTGCCATGGACGAGCTGGTCAAAAGTGGCCAGATTCGTCGCGTGCAGGGCAAGGGCGCCTTTGTGGGACACAAGTGGTTTGACGAGCACGAACGCAAGGGCGGCTTCCGTCAGTCGGTTCTGGCGTCGGGCGCGACGCCGTCGGTGCGCATTCTGGCGCGCTCCAAACGCTACGCCGGCCCGTATTACGCCGACCTGTTTGGCATCGCCGAGGACGATCTGCTTTACTCGGTGCGCCGTCTCAACTGCATTGATGGGGAGCCCGTGTCGATTGAGATGACGCTGATTCCGTGTCTGCTGTTTCCGGGCATCGAAGACGTGGACATTTCGGTCTTCAGCCTGTTCGAGACCTACGACATGTTGGGGCGCAAACCGGACAAGTCGATTGAGAAACTCGATATTGAAGCGCTGGGCGCACGCGATGCGAGTTTGCTCAATCTTGAGCCGGGCGACCTGGCGCTCGTACTGGAATGCATGACCTATGACTCGAGTGGGCAGGCGATCGAGCATGCCAAGTCTTTTAACCGCGGTGATGCCGGCGGATATACCTACAACTATTAGCGTCTAGAGCATCCTCGTGCACGGCGGGGTGCTCATTTTTTTACGGACATGTGTCGCATGACCGATGAACGGCAAAAACTGACCGTCTACCGAGAGGGGAGGATGAAATCAAAAAATCGGTATTAAAAACGGCTAACATGTAATCGTTCACTGGTATTAAGAACCTTTGAATTGTTGAGCTTGGGGCCAAGATGTCCACAAGGTTAAGCGGCGAGACGGGGCGGCAAGCCTGTCCATTCCGTGCGACAATTCAAACTGCTCGTGAAAGGAGCGGGAATGAAGGAGACCGAGAAGATCGAGATCATGCACTTCGACCAGGAGGGCTACCTCGAGGACGGCAGGAACGTCTACGAGGCCGGCAAGCGGATGACCGCCCTGGCCGACCGCGTGCACGAGGAGGGCTACGACGCCGTCTTCCTGATGGGCGTCGGCGGCACCTGGGACGAGTTCATGCAGCTCGAGTACCTCATGAACAAGTTCGGCGACCGCGACCTCGAGGTCTACCTGATCCACGCCGCCGAGTGGAACGTCATGGGCCACAAGCGCATGACCGACAGGTCCGTCGTGCTGACCGCCTCCGAGTCCGGCACCACCCCCGAGGTGCTCGAGGCCGTCGGCAAGATGAGGGAGATGGGCGTGCGCGTCTTCGCCATGACCAACCCCGAGGGCAAGATCGGGCAGGCCGTGGGCGCCGAGAACTGCGTCATGATGGCCTCCGACCACGGCGCCGGCGGCTGCGAGAAGGGCTACTACCTCGCCGACTGCTTCGGCCTGCGCCTGCTCAACCGCCGCGGCTGCTTCCCCAAGTTCGACCTGTTCATCGAGCAGACGAAGGACGTCTGGAAGGACATGCTCGACATCCGCAAGCGCTTCGAGCCGCGCGCCGAGGAGCTCGCCAGGAAGTACGCGCTGGCCGACTACACCATGTTCATCGGCTCGGGCGCGCTGTGGGGCGAGACCATCCTGTACTCCATGTGCCTGCTCGAGGAGATGCAGTGGAAGCGCATCCGCCACATCACCTCGCACGACTTCTTCCACGGCACGCTCGAGCTGCTCGAGCCCGGCGTCCCGGTGTTCCTGTTCATGGGAGAGGACGAGTGCCGCGCCCTCGACGAGCGCGTCCGCGCCTTCCTCACCAGCGGCGTGACCGGCGACGAGGACTACGTGATCATCGACACCGCCGAGTACGCGATCCCCGGCCTGGACGACGACTTCCGCGTCATCGTGTCGCCGTGGATCCTGTCGGTGCTCACCACCGACCGCCTCTCGCGCAACTACGAGCTGGTCACCAAGCACAACCTCAAGTACCGCCGCTACTACCACCAGTTCGACTACTAATTCCATTTGGGGGAAACCGCAATGAGGCAATACATCTTTGCCAGCCACGCGCATTTTGCGACCGGCATCAAGGAGAGCACCGAGCTGCTCTCGGGCGCGCGCGATAACGTCCACGACCTGTCGATGTTTGTCGACGGCCGCACCGACGTCGCCGAGGAGGCCGCCAAGCTCCTGGCGACCTTCGACCCCGCCGACGACGTAATCGTGTGCACCGACCTGTTTGGCGGCAGCGTCAACAACGAGTTCACCAAGATCGTCCAGACGCGCCCCAACACCTACCTGGTTGCCAACATGAATCTGCCGCTGCTGATCCAGCTGCTCTTTTCGGACCAGGAGGCTCCCGCCGATCAGGTTATCCGCGAGATCCTCGCGGCTGACGACACGCGCGTCAAGTTTGTCAACGACCTGCTGACCGATGCGGATGACGAGGAAGAGTTCTAGTCACCGCCTGCTATTAATGGGGCCGGGTTTCCGGCATGAGACCTTTGGGGGTCAATCATGATTCAACTGCTTCGCGTCGACCATCGTCTGCTTCATGGCCAGGTGGCCGTCTCTTGGGTCCAGGGCTTGGGCTCCGACTGCATCTTCTGCGTTGGCGACAAGGTTGCCAACGATCCCGTCTGGAAGACTACGCTCAAGATGGGAAAGCCGGCCAACGTCAAGCTCGTCATCAAGGACATGGAGCACGCCATCGAGGCCATCAACTCCGGTGTTACCGATAAGTACAAGATGATTATCTGCGTCGCCAGCATCGCCGAGGCCAAGCAGCTTGTCGACGGCTGCCCGCAGATCACCTCCATCAACCTGGGCAACACCAAGTCCAAGGACGAGCGGCGTCCCGATGCCCGTAAGATCTCCCGCCAGATCTTTGTGACTGCTGCCGAGGAAGAGGACATTCGTGAGCTCGTCGGCCGCGGTGTCGAGGTCGAGATTCGCGCTCTGGCCGACGACCCCAAGGTCGATGCCCTAAGCGCCCTCTAATTGAGAACCACGGGCGGCGCGCACGGCGCCGCCCCTATTCGTGGGCGTACCGGATAAACGCTTTACCCGTTACCCCCATCTACCGTTCACCGGGAGTACACGCCCGTTGAGCGATTGGTATTAAATAGTTTTCTCATGACTATATAATTGGTATCAAATCATTTGCACCGGTTTAGGTGTTAACAGCACACCGGTACAAGCTGGATCTGTCTAGGCGATTGTCGGCATGGAAAAGGGCGCGCTGACAAGTCGGGAATCGCCGCGCGGATCCAAGAGGGATCAAAGGGAGGAACAATGCTTGTTCAAGCGATCCTCATCGGACTTATCGCTGCCTTCGGTAAGCTCGATTATCAGCTCGGTACGCTCTATGCGTTCCGCCCGATCGTTCTGTGCCCGCTCGTCGGCATAGTCCTCGGGGACCTGCAGTCCGGCCTCGCCATCGGTGCGAGCCTCGAGCTGCTCTTCATGGGTTCAATCTCCATCGGCGCTTACGTGCCGCCCGATGAGTGTATTGGCGGTGTGCTCGCCTGCGCCTTCGCTATTCAGCTGGGTCAGAGCACCGAGGCCGCTATCGCGCTCGCGATGCCCATCGCCACTCTGTGCCTGGCCATTAAGAACGTCGTCAACGCCGGTATGCCCCTTCTGGTCGACCGTGCCGACGTCTTTGCCAGCAAGGGTAACCTCAAGGGTATCTACGCTATGCACTGGATTATCGGTCTCGTGATTGTCGTCCTGGCCTTTATCCTGTGCTCGGTCTCCTTCTATCTGGGTGCCGACGCCGTTCAGGGCCTGCTCGACTTCATCCCGACGTTCGTCCTCGATGGCTTTGGCGTCGCAGCCAACATCCTGCCTGCCATGGGCTTCGCCATGCTCGGCCGTCTGGTGCTTACCAAGCAGCTCGTGCCGTTCTACTTCCTGGGCTTCCTGCTGTGCTCCTATGCCAACGTACCCGTCCTCGGCGTCGCCCTGATCGCAATCATCATCGGCATCGACAAGTACGACCTGCTGGGCCTTGGTGGCGCCCAGTCCCAGCTTTCTGTGGAAGGGGATGAGGACGATGACTTCTAATTCCGAGAACCAGATTACTCGCTCCGACCTCATTAAGAGCGCCGTGAACACCGGCGCCCTGGGCATGGAATTCTCCTGGACCTACTACAAGCAGATGAACATTGCCTTCTGCCTGATGGTCGCCAACATGCTCAAGAAGATCTATGCCGGCCGTCCCGATGATTACGCCGAGGCCTTGCACCGTCACAGCGCATTCTTCAACATCACCCCGCAGCTCGCTCCCTTCGTGGGTGGCATCGCGATGGCCATGGAAGAAAAGGTCGCTCGTGGCGAGGTTGAGCCCGAGAGCGTCAACGACATCAAGGCCGCCCTCATGGGTCCGCTTTCCGGCCTGGGTGACTCCTTCTTCCTGTCCACCCTGCGCGTCGTCGCCGCTGCCGTGGGCATCAGCCTGTGCCAGGCCGGCAACGTCTTTGGCCCCATCGCCTTCCTGCTCGTCTACAACATCCCGGCGTTCCTGATTCGTATCTTTGGCGCTATCAAGGGTTATGAGCTAGGCATTGGCTTCCTCGACGAGGCTCAGAAGACCGGCCTGATGCAAAAGATCATGGCCTGCGTCGGCATTGTCGGCGTCATGGTCGTCGGCGCCATGAGCAAGGACATGTTCTGGGCTTCGTTGCCCATCGCCATTGGTCAGGGCGACTCCGCCCAGACTCTCCAGGACATCCTGGACGGCATCATGCCCGGTATGCTCGGTATGGCCGCCTTCTGGCTCTACTACTGGCTGCTCTCCAAGAAGATCAACCCGATGGTCCTGATCCTCTGCACCATGGTCGTGGGCATCATCGGCGCTTACTTTGGCGTGCTTGCCTAATATGTTCGAATCGCGCTTCCATCGCGTCTAACGGTTGCGTCGATCTTTGGGGGCTTGTCGCATCTGCGGCGGCCCCCTGTTTTTTAGAACTCCGTACGAAAGGGGAGGGCTATGGTCGTACCCGAGCTTTCGCTCATGAACATCAACCATCGTTACTACAGCATCGAGACGTTTTTTAAGGCTGCAGGTGAGGCCGGCTATCGCAATATCGAGCTGTGGACCGGCTCGATGCACCTGTATGTGGATTGCCATGAGCACGATTCGGTGGATAAGATTCGCGATCTTGCCGCCCAATACGGTATCAAGATCGTGTGCGTGTGCCCCGAGCAGAACAACCCCAAGCCGTGGAACGTCGCGGTGCGCGGTGAGGCGGGCCAAAAACGCATCCTCTCGTACTTTAAGAATGTGATCGACGTTGCCGTTGAGTTGGGCGTGCCGCAGATTCTGGTGACGAGTGGTTGGGCCTATCTGGACGAGCCGGCTGAGGACGCCTGGGCCCGCAGCGTTGCCATGCTGCGCTCGGTGTGCGCCTACGCCGATACGCGCGGTATTCGCGTCGCGCTCGAGGCCCTGCAGCCGTCGGAGTCCGTGTTGGTCAACACCGCACAGGATGTCGCGCGCATCCTCGAGGCGGTCGATCGTCCCAACCTGAAGGCCTGTATCGACTTTGGCGCCATGGAAGTTGCCGGCGACACGATCGACGGCTACTTTGAGGTTTTGGGCGACAAGATCGTTCACACCCACTTTGTAGATGTGGGCGGCGGCACGACGCATCTTGCCTGGGGCGACGGCGAGCGTGATATGCGTGCCGACCTCGAGGCACTCATGCGCCACGGCTATACGGGCTATGTCTCGGCCGAGACGTGTGATGGCCGCTACTATCAGGATCCGTCCAAGGCGACGACTCAGGTTATCGAGATGTATCGCCGTGTGACAGCGGAGATGGAAGCCGAATAACTAAACTGCGCGGTTGCGCCGGAAACGCTTGGGCGGGTCTGGCGCAACGCTTTTATAGCTGGCGAGTTGTGGGGAACCCGTTGGCAGTAGCGCTCGAAATAGACAACTATTGGCGTTGTAATACCACTCGGGCGAGGAAACCGACCGTTCGCCGCAAATCTCCGTGAGTTTGGATTGGTATTAAATAACAAGCAATCGTATGGCTATAATTGGTATCAGCAAGAAGCGCGATGTATAGAATTGCGCACATGTGATGGGAGGACACACATGAAGGAGACCGAGAAGATCGAGATCATGCACTTCGACCAGGAGGGCTACCTCGAGGACGGCAGGAACGTCTACGAGGCCGGCAAGCGGATGACCGCCCTGGCCGACCGCGTGCACGAGGAGGGCTACGACGCCGTCTTCCTGATGGGCGTCGGCGGCACCTGGGACGAGTTCATGCAGCTCGAGTACCTCATGAACAAGTTCGGCGACCGCGACCTCGAGGTCTACCTGATCCACGCCGCCGAGTGGAACGTCATGGGCCACAAGCGCATGACCGACAGGTCCGTCGTGCTGACCGCCTCCGAGTCCGGCACCACCCCCGAGGTGCTCGAGGCCGTCGGCAAGATGAGGGAGATGGGCGTGCGCGTCTTCGCCATGACCAACCCCGAGGGCAAGATCGGGCAGGCCGTGGGCGCCGAGAACTGCGTCATGATGGCCTCCGACCACGGCGCCGGCGGCTGCGAGAAGGGCTACTACCTCGCCGACTGCTTCGGCCTGCGCCTGCTCAACCGCCGCGGCTGCTTCCCCAAGTTCGACCTGTTCATCGAGCAGACGAAGGACGTCTGGAAGGACATGCTCGACATCCGCAAGCGCTTCGAGCCGCGCGCCGAGGAGCTCGCCAGGAAGTACGCGCTGGCCGACTACACCATGTTCATCGGCTCGGGCGCGCTGTGGGGCGAGACCATCCTGTACTCCATGTGCCTGCTCGAGGAGATGCAGTGGAAGCGCATCCGCCACATCACCTCGCACGACTTCTTCCACGGCACGCTCGAGCTGCTCGAGCCCGGCGTCCCGGTGTTCCTGTTCATGGGAGAGGACGAGTGCCGCGCCCTCGACGAGCGCGTCCGCGCCTTCCTCACCAGCGGCGTGACCGGCGACGAGGACTACGTGATCATCGACACCGCCGAGTACGCGATCCCCGGCCTGGACGACGACTTCCGCGTCATCGTGTCGCCGTGGATCCTGTCGGTGCTCACCACCGACCGCCTCTCGCGCAACTACGAGCTGGTCACCAAGCACAACCTCAAGTACCGCCGCTACTACCACCAGTTCGACTACTAAGAGCTGGCCGCAGGGCCGATATCTTGGCTGGTTGATATCTCGACCCTACACAAGGGCGTCCGCATTCGCGCGGGCGCCCTTTTTGCGTTGCCGTCGGCGCAGGGTGTCCTCGGCGGAAATCTCATCCCGGAATTTCGGCTCAGAGTGGGATGCGGTTTCCGGATGCGTCCCATTCTGAAGCCCCGAAACGGGACGCGCTTTCCGCTTGGGGTCCGATCCGGAAAGCTCATCCCGTTCCGAGCATCAAATCCGGGACATGCTTTCCGCGCTCCGCCCCTTGCAGAAAGCGCGTCTCCTTCCAAACACAAATCTTGCGGTACAGCTTCTGCAAAGACGCGAAGTGGCCGCTGACAGCAAAGAGGGGCTGCCGAGACAATGCCCGACGGCCCCTCCCCTCATAACTTGCTATCGATGCCAATCGCCACAAGGGCGCGGCTGCCTACTTGCTGATCGCGCCCGTCATATAGATAAACTGCACGCGATTTATATGTCCGCCCTGCTCGCCGTTGACAAAGTCCGTCGGCGTAAAGCCGGGGTTGAGCATTTCCTCGATCTTGTCCTTAACGGTGTCGATGACCTGAGTATCGAGATTGCTCGTTCGGTCGGTAAGCTCCTGCATGCCGTTGCCGAGCTCGGATGCGCCGCTGGCAAGCGTACCTGCACCCGAGGAGAGAAGATTCATGCCGCTAGCAAGGCTAGCAGCACCTGTCTTGAGCTGCGCCGCACCGTTGTTGAGCTGTGATGCGCCGTTGGCAAGCGCGGGCGTGGCACCGTTGAGCTGCTGTGTGCCCGCAGCAAGCTGGTCGGTGCCCGCGGCAAGAGCCGCGGCGCCATCGCTCAGCTGACCCGCGCCCGTTGCTGCAGAGCCAACACCGGCGACAAGACCGGGGTTCACGGCCGTGGGGTTTGCCGGGTTGATCGCGCTGTTCATATAGGCGATGGCTCCGGCCAGGCTCAGCTGTTGGCCATCCTGGACAGTGGTGTAGCCCTGAATGGCGCTATCGAGCGCGGTGACGGCACCCTGGGCGCCGCCCTGGGCGCCGGCCGCCTGGGCCAAAGTCGTAACCTGATCGGTAAGCGTGCCAAACATGGACTCGGCACCCTTAAGGTCCTGCGACACCTGCGTGTTAAGACCCTGCGCGCCCGCAACGGCATTGGATGCAGAATCGAGAAGCGCGGTAAGACCCGTCGCATCGGCGCTCGATGCCGCCGTGGCGGCGGCACCCGCGCTGGTAGCAGCACTGCCGGCACTTGCGGTGGCGGCATCCAGCTGTGCCGTAGCCTCGCTTAGCTTGGCTGCCGCAGCCTTGGCGGAGTCGAGATCGGCCGCGTTATCCAGCGCGTCCTGAGCATCGGCGACCGCCGCCTTGGCAGCGGCAATAGATGCAACGGTGCTCTCGGCGCCAGCCTTTGCGCTCTCGGCGTTAGCCTTTGCCGCATCGTTGCCCATGGCGCTCGCGGCCTGCTTTGCCCCGCCGAGCGCCTGCTGTGCACCGGCAAGGTACTGCCCCTCGCCGCTGAGCGCCGCCGTAAGACCCTGCGGCCCGTACAGCGCGCTGTAGGCGTTGCCCGACGTAGCGGTCACGGCGTCCTGGGCCGCCTTGGCCGCAGCCTGCGCCTTGGCAAGGTTTGCCTCCTGAGCCTGCTTGCCCAGCGTCAGCGCGTCGACGTACGTATCGGACCCAGCGGCAATTCCACTTATGCCGCCCGAGATCTGCTGTGCGCTCCCCTGCAGCTTGGAAAGGCCCGCCGAAAGATCGGACGCACCGCCCTTAAGCTGCACGGCACCGGCATTAACCCCCTCGGCACCGGCATTAAGGTTGCTCACGCCTTCGACCAGCGTGGGGACCTGCGCGTTGAGCTGACTCGTACCCGCCGCGAGCGCAGCGGCGCCACTGGACAGCGTGCCGGCACCGGTATTGGCCGTGGCAAGCGAGGCCGCGAGCGTCTTGACACCGTCGGCAACCTGGCCAGCACCGCTATTGGCCGTAGCAATACCGTTGGAGAGCTCCACGAGCTGGCTCGTATCCATGCTGCTCGAGTCCACATCGATGGCAAGATTCAGCGGCACGCCGACAATCTGCCAGCCATCAAACTCAAAATCCTCAACATCGGTCGTAATGGTGTAGTCTCCGGTGCTGCCGGGAATCACCATGTAGGTAAGCTGCGTGTTGGAGCCGTTGGCAGCAACCGTGGCGCCCTCAGCCTCAATATCGTGTGCCTCGGCATCCTTAAGCTGACCGGTAATCTGAACCAGGTAGTTATCGGCATAATCGCCACCGGTATAGTCGTCATTCTTTTCGACCTTGAGCTTCATGGTGAGCTTGCCGCTCTTGCCCGCCAAATCCTTGGCGTCGATATCGCGGCCATCGAGCTGGTATGCCACGGTGACGTTCCACGGCATCTGAGTGTTCTTGTCCAGATCGCCCTGGTAGACAAAGTCCTGCACTCCCTGGCCCGTAACGGCAACCGACCCGCTGTCGTCCGTTAGTTTTTGAGTCGTCGATAGGTTGGTCACTTTGTTATAGGTGCCGGCATCGTCGATCTTGACGCCCTTATTGGCCTCGAAGCTATTGACCACGTAAACACCCGTGCGATTGCCGTCGGCATCGGTTTTGACGTATACGACCTGGTTTTTCTTATATCCCGGCGTGCTGTTATCGGAGTCCGTCGCCATCTGTTCACTCGTAGCCGAGGCAGCGCTCGTCGACCCTACGCCGTCGGCGAACACAACGGCACCGGGAACGGTAAGGGCCACGGTCAGACCGGCGGCAAGAGCGAGCGCAGCGATGCGCTTATGGGGACGACGTACAAGATCGCGTTGGGCTTTGAGCTCTTTCGAAGCGGTATCAGTGGTATGGGTATGCATTGCGGTATTCCTTCCAACTGCTTTGTAAAACGTTACTGAGCGGAGCCGTCCGCAGCCGATGCCTCGGTGGTATCCGAAACCGGATCCTGGGCATCCTTGGGCAAAAAATGAGCTTTGAGCGTGGTCTTGCCGATGAGGCCATCGAGCACATACAGGAAACCCGGCAGCGCAAAGAGTACGGCGACTAGGGAGATGCTCACGCCGACGCCCAGGAACCAGCCGATCTGCTTGAGCACGCCGTGGCTCGAGATCGCATGGATCAGGAAGCCACTGATCAGCAGAACCGATCCAGAGGTCAAAACAGGAATCGTGCAAGCTTCCATGGTCTCGAGTAGCGCTTCGCGCTTATGCATGGTCACGCGGTCCTCACGATAGCGGTCAGCAATCAGGATGCCGTAGTCGACGGCAACGCCCAGCTGGATGGAGCTCACAATTAAGTAGGCGAGGAAGAACTCGTGCATACCGGTGTAGAGCGGTGCAGCAAAGTTGATCCAGATCGAGGTCTCAATCACGAGCACCAAGATGATCGGCAGGCTCAGCGACTTGGTGGCCAGCAGCAAGACCGCGAACACGGCCACGACGGCGATGAGGTCGACCTTGCCCTTATCGACGGTGATGGTGTCCTTAAGGTCGGTGGTGCTCACGCCCTCGCCGGCGAGCATTGCCTTACCCGGATAATGTTTGTCCGCGATACAACGAATCTTCTTGACCAGCTTAAATGTACTCGGACCCTCGTAGGGCGCGGTAACCGTGAGCACCAAACGGCTGTAGTGCTCTCCCTCCACCAGATCGAGCGTGTCCTTTTCGGCCATGCCCGTGGGGATATAGGGACTCGCAACGTCAACATAGCTCTGGATGGACTTGACCTCGGGGAGCGCCTTGAGCTCATTGGAGAGTGCCTGCTCCTCGCTCACCTCTCCACGGGGAACGAGCACAACGTAGGTATCGGAGTTGCCAAAGACCTCCTTGACCTTGTCCATATCCTGACCAAGCCGCGTATCCGAACCAAAAATGTGCGAAGTGCCGTAGTAGTACGTGATATCGCTGGAGGTCGATGCCACACGCGCAGGGTAAACCACGGCGAGGATCACGACGGCAGCGGGGATACAGACCTTGAGCACCAGACGGGCGAACTTACCCAGCGGCGGGACAAAGGGCCTGTGCTGCGATTTTTGCACAAAGCCATCGAACTGAACGAACATCGAAGGAACAAAGGTAAAGACCGATACCAGGCTGATGGCGATACCCTTTGCAAGGGCAAGACCAAGGTCGGGGCCGATCTTAAACTGCATGGCGGCAAGCGCGATAAAGCCGATGCAGACCGTGCAACCGCTCGAAAACACGGCGACCGAGGACAGGCAGCACGACTGCACCATGTCTTCGGCAACGCTGCCGTGGCGGCCACGCTCCTCGTTAAAGCGGTGCAGCAAAAAGACCGAGAAGTCCAGCGCGATGGCAACCTGCAAAATGGAGCCCGCAGAGTTGGTGACAAAGCTAATCTCGCCAAAGATGAGGTTGGTGCCCCAGTTGATAAACACCGAGACGCCCAGGCCCAGCAGCACCAGGATGGGTTCGGCCCAGCTGGTAGTCGTGATGACCAGAATCACGAAGATAATCGCTATGACAGCGACCGTGATAATGCTGATCTGCTGCTCGGTCGATGTGGTGGCGAGCGCGTTAGACATGGCCGAGCCCGTAATGGCGCCCTCGTCGCCCACGATATCTCGAATAGCGTCGGTTGCCTCGATCTCCTTTTCGGAATTAACCGTCACCGTAAACAGGGCGTTGTTCTTTTTGTAATAGGTCTCAACGGTGTCTTTGTCTTGCGTGGCAAGCGGCTGATCGATATCTGCCGCGTCGTCAAGCCATAGGACCTCCTCGACGCCGTCGACCTTTTTGATTTTGTCCTTGTATTTGAGCGCCTGAGCGATCGAGACATTGGGCACCATAACGCGACAGTTGGGAATGTCACCCTCAAACTCATCACCCATGGTATTCAGAGCGACGGTCGACGCCGCTTCGTCGGGCAGATAGCTCGTAATGTCGTAGTTAACGCCTACAAACTGGCGCAGGAACAGGCATACCAGTGCTGCCACCGCATAGAACGCGATGATGGGTTTGCGGTGCTTCACGACCCATCGAAATAGCTTCTCTTTCAACCTCAATCCTCCATAACGCTCAGCCTATGTTTTGCTCTTTGTTATATTCCACATTTGGTAGTTATACAACATGTGTAGGATAAAGGCGCCATAAAGATATGCGATTGACGCGGTCCCGGAGCCAAAACAGCCGCTGCAGAAGCAGTTCGGAAAAGGTCCTCAGCGGAAACTGCATCCCAGTTTTTAGACGAAAAACGGGATATGGTTTCTGGTTGGCCTAGATAATCGTCAGATTTAGCTGAGCGTCTGCCCCTATGTTTCCAAATGAATACGGTGTGAGCTGCGGACAAGGATTTTCCCCGCAAGCACTCTAGTATGCTAAAGTACCCAAAAGACCGGCGGAGCTATGCCGGTCGTTTGTTCTGTATGCAACACAGCATGAGGAGGCTCACCAGATGACGGCCACACCGTGGGGATTCCGGGACATATTGCCCGAGGAGGCTCAGGCGCGCGAGGAGATTGCGCTGACGGTGAAGGGCTGCTTTAGGGAGCATCATTACCTTCCGGTCGAAACGCCGCTGCTCGAGGACAAGGGTTCGCTCGAGGAAGGTGGCCGCATCGCGGACACGCCGTTCAAGCTTTTCGATGACGACGGTCGTCTGCTCGTGGTCCGTCCCGACAACACGTTGCCGATTGTGCGCCTGGTTTCGACCCGCATGCGCGCGGCCGACCTGCCCCTGCGTCTGCGCTATGAGGCACCGGTGGTCCGCGAGTGCCAGCGCAATGCCGGCGGTTCGCGTCAATTTACGCAGCTGGGCTTTGAGCTCATCGGTGCGGGCGATACCGCGGGCGACGTTGAGATTGTCTCGTTGGTCGCCGAGGCCGTGCGTAAGCTCGCGCTGCCCGATGCCCGCATTATCGCAGGTAGCGTGCGCCCGTTTAAGGAACTGCTTGCGGCATGCGAAGATCGTGAGCTGGCTGCCGAGGCACTGCGCTGCGTGCACGCCAACGACTTTGTGGGCCTCGATGCCCGCGTGGCGGCAAGCGCCGAGCCCGAGGCCGTCAAGGCTGCCATTAGCGAGCTGCCGCGCTTGCACGGCGGCGCCGAGGTACTCGATCGCGTGGATGCGTTGCTGGTTGCCGCCGGTATCGTCGCGCCGCTCACGCACGAGTTACGCGCTCTGGTCGAGGGCTTGGCTCCCGAGGACGCCCAGGTGCTGTCCTTCGACTTCTCCATCATGAACTCGTTTGATTACTACACGGGCCTGGTCTTTAAGGCCTATGCCGGCGGCTTGCCCGATCCGGTGGGCTCGGGCGGACGCTACGACTCCATCTTTACCGGTGCATTTGGCGACGGCATCGAGGTACCGGCGGCGGGCTTCGCCTTTTCGCTCGAGCGTCTGGAGGCAGCGCACACTTCGGCCGAGGACGCCGCTTCCGACGGCGATCACGCCGCGGGTCGTGGCGCCGAGGGCCCGCTGCGCATCGCCGTGCCCAAGGGCTCGCTTAAGGCCGACACACTCGACGTGCTCGAGGCCGCGGGCTTGGATGTCTCGGAGCTGCGCGATCCCGGTCGTCATCTCATCGTGCGCGGCCGCGACACGCAGGCCGGTGAGGGTGCGGTCGGCGGTATCGAGTTTGTCATCGTGCGTCCCAGCGACGCGCCCGCCTTTGTGGGCTGTGGCGGTGCCGACTGCGGCATCTGCGGTTGGGATTCGCTTATCGAGGCAGACCTCAACTTGCTGCAGCTGGTCGATCTGGGCTACGGCCTGTGCACGTTTATCGAGGCGGAGCCCGCGTGGCGCGCCGGCCAGGCCGAGCGCAACTATGCCCGCCGCGGGTCGCTTCGCGTGGCCACCAAGTATCCGCGCATCGCGAGTGCCTGGTATGCCGAGCGCGGCGTGAACGCCGACATCGTTTCGCTGCACGGCAACATCGAGCTGGGCCCCATCGTCGGCATGACCGATCGCATCGTAGACATCACCGCCACGGGCGCCACGCTGCGCGACAACGACCTGGTCATCACCGGTCGCATCATGGACTGCACGGCCCGCTTCTTTGTCAACCCGGGTGCCGCGCGCTTAGATCCGCGCGTGCGTAATCTGGCAGATCGCTTGGCCGCGGCCGTGAAGGACAAGCATTTTGAGCCCGTTGCGGGCTCGGCACAATAGCGCGAGTACGCACGGGCGCCCCAACGTCTGGGCTGCGGGCCGATTGGCGCCGCCGCCCGGTCTCTCGTTTTTCGAACATAACCTCGACCGATAGGGGATACCGATATGAAGACCATCAAACTTGCTCCCGGTGAGCGCCTCGTTACCAACCAACTCAACCGTAAGGGCGTGCTGCCGCAAAACATCGTCGACGCCGCCCGCGATATCGTGGCCAACGTGCGCGCCAATGGTGATGCCGCGGTGCGCGACTACTGTCGGCGTTTTGACGGCGTTGAGCTGCAGAGCTTCCGTCTGCCGCAAGAGCAGATCGATGCCGCGCTCGAAGGCCTCGATCCCGCTTTTGTCGCCGCGCTCGAGAAGGCCGCGCGCCAGATTCGCGAGTTCCACCAGCGCGAGGTCGAGCAGAGCTGGTTTACCACGCGCCCGGATGGCACGATGCTCGGCGTTAAGGTGACCCCGCTCGCGGCGGCC
>URDZ01000034.1:0-18154 GCA_900546725.1 uncultured Collinsella sp.
TGTTGTAGACGGATGTGCCGCCTCCACCGAGACTTTGCTCGCACACATGCTGCCCGATATCGCAGGCGCCGCCGCCATGGTCGTGGGCTTGCTCGTGCTGCTTTTCGCGCTCGATTGGCGTTTGGGGGCGGCATGCCTTATCTCGGTCGTCGTTTCGTTTGGCGCCATGGCCACCATGATGAGCGGCAAAGGCGCCGAGTTCATGAAGGCCTACATGGGAGCGCTGGTCAAGATGAACAAGACCGGCACCGAATACGTACGTGGCATCCCCGTGGTCAAGGTGTTTCAGCAGACGGTCTACTCCTTTAAGGCCTTCCACGATGCGATCGCCGAATACGCCGACATGGCACAAAACTATGCGGGCACGTTCTGTCGAGGTCCGCAGGTACTCAACCTTACCGCGCTCAATGGTCTTGTGGCATTCCTGTTGCCCGTGGCGTTGCTGTTGGCGCCGGGCGAGACGGACTTCGCGCATTTTATGGCCAACTTCACGTTTTACGCGATATTTTCGGCCGTGGTGCCGACGGCCATGACCAAGCTCATGTTTGTGGGCGAGGCCTCTCAGATGAGTGCCGATTCGCTGGCTCGTATTCGAAGCGTCATGGATTCCAAGCAGCTCTCCGTGACCGCCCAACCCAAGCACCCTGCCGGCAGCGACGTGCGATTTGAGGATGTGAGCTTTACCTACGAGGGTGCCGAAGCACCTGCCGTTAGCCATGTGAGCTTTAGCGTTTCCGCGGGTAGCACCCTCGCCCTGGTGGGTCCCTCGGGTGGCGGTAAGTCAACCTGCGCAAGCCTGATCCCGCGTTTTTGGGATGTTTCCTCGGGTCGAGTGCTCGTAGGCGGCGTGGACGTTCGCGATATGGATCCGCACGAGCTTATGGACCAGGTCGCCTTCGTGTTCCAGACCAACCAGCTGTTCCGGCAAACACTTGCCGATAACGTGCGCGCCTCCAAGCCTACGGCCACTGACGACGAAGTGCGTGCGGCCCTCTCCGCAGCTCAGTGCGACGACATTGTTGCCAAGCTCCCACAGGGCATCAATACTATGCTCGGTGCCGGCGGAGCATATCTTTCGGGCGGCGAGGTCCAGCGCGTGGCGCTCGCCCGCGCGATCCTTAAAGACGCGCCTATCGTGGTGCTCGACGAGGCCACGGCGTTTGCCGATCCCGAGAACGAGGCGCTCATCCAGCGCGCCTTTAGCAAGCTGGCGGCGGGTCGCACGGTCATTATGATTGCGCACCGACTCTCGACTGTAGTGGGCGCAGACCAAATCGTGGTGCTCAACCAGGGCAGCGTGCAGGAGTCGGGTACCCATGCCGAGTTGCTGTCCCAAAACGGTCTGTATGCCAGGATGTGGGCCGAATACGAACAGGCCGCGAGCTGGAAAATCACTGCAGCGACCGCGGATGCCGCCGTCACGAAGGGAGGCGAGGCCTAAATGTTCGCCTCATTCCAAAAGAAGTATTTCCTATCCGATAAAGGCGTCGCCGGCGTAAAACGCGGCGTCTTCTGGACCACGCTCACCAATCTTATTACCATGGCCGGTATGGGCTTTTTATTCCTGGTTATGGCCGGCTTTGTCGAGCATCTCGCCAGCGGGGCTGACCTGCCGGATGCCCTGCCGATCGTGGGCGGCCTCCTGGTCTTTTTCGTGTTGCTCTTTGCCTCTAACTGGCAGCAGTATTACTACACCTACTGCATCTTTTACGAGGAGTGCGGCAAGCAGCGTATGGAGATTGCCGAGCGCTTGCGCAAACTGCCGCTGTCGTTTTTTGGTCGTCGTGATCTGGCCGATTTAACCGAGACCATCATGGGCGACGTCCAGGCCATGGAGCACGCCTACAGCCACGTGCTGGGTGAGCTTTGGGGTGCCATCATCGCAAGCGCCATTGTGTTCGTGGCGTCGCTGTTCTTTTGCTGGCAGCTGGCGATCGCGGCGTTTTGGAGCGTTCCCGTGGCCTTTGCCGTGCTGCATCTAACACGCGGCCCCATGACTCCGGTGTTCGATCGCGTGCGTGCCGAGAAGGTCAAGGTTACCGAGGCAATTCAAGAGACGCTCGACTGCGTTCGCGAGATCCGCGCCACCAACCAGGAGGCCTATTATCTTGAGGGACTCAACGTCGTGATCGATGCCGAGGAGCGCGAGACCACCAAGGGCGAGCTCGCTAACGGGCTTTTGGTCAACTCCGCCTTTGCCATCCTGCGTTTGGGTATTGCCACCACGCTGGTCACGGGTGCCGCGATGGTCGCCTCCGGGCAGGTCGACTTTTTGGTGATGTTTGCCTTCCTGCTTATGGTGAGCCGTATCTATGCACCCTTTGACCAGGCGTTAATGTTAATGTCCGAGCTGTTTGCCGCCGAGTCCTCTGCCAAGCGCATGCGTTCCATCATGGAAGAGCCCGTGGCACGGGGCAGCGAGAAATTTGAGCCCGTGGGCCACGATGTGGTGTTCGATCACGTGGCATTTGGCTATGGTGCGGGCGAGGACGGCCGTGCCGGCGAGAAAGTTCTTACCGATGTGAGCTTTACCGCCAAGGAAGGCGAGGTCACGGCGCTGGTCGGTCCTTCGGGTTCCGGTAAGTCTACGGTGAGCCGCCTGGCCGCGCGCTTTTGGGATGCCACCGAAGGCACGGTCACCGTGGGTGGCGTGGATGTAGCGAGCGTTGATCCCGAGGTGCTGCTGCGCGACTACGCCATTGTGTTCCAAGACGTGCTGCTTTTTGACGACACGGTGATGGGAAACATCCGCCTCGGGCGTCGTGATGCCACCGATGAGGAAGTGCTTGCGGCCGCGCGTGCCGCCAACTGCGACGAGTTCGTGAACCGCATGCCGCAGGGCTACGACACCATGATCGGCGAGAACGGCTCCAAACTCTCCGGTGGCGAGCGCCAGCGCATCTCCATCGCCCGCGCGCTGCTCAAAGACGCGCCCATCGTGCTGTTGGACGAGGCGACGGCAAGCTTGGATGTGGAGAATGAGACCGTGGTACAGCAGGCACTCTCCCGTCTGCTTGCAGGTAAGACGGTTATCGTTATTGCCCACCGTATGCGTACGGTGGAAAATGCCGACAAAATCGTTGTGCTCAAGGATGGTGTGGTTGCCGAGCAGGGCACTCCGGCGCAGCTTAAGGCGGCAGGCGGAGAATTTGCCCGCATGGTCGCACTGCAAAAGGAAGCGGCTGCCTGGCAGCTGTAGGAAAGGGGACCAAGATTTCCAAAGGTTAACTTTGGTTGACCATAATAGTTCGACTAAACTAGTCTCAAAAGCGTGCTCGAGCAAACTAATGAACTCGGGTGCTAAGGCACCATGCCGCGCTTGTGCGGCAAAAGGGAGAAGCAACATGAAGAAGTCGACTTTTAACACCCTGCTTGTCGGTGGCGGTTTTCTGCTTGGCACGGCCGGCATCAAGCTGCTTACCAGCGCTCCGGTAAAGAATGCCTGCGTGCAGGGTATCGCGTGCGGCATGCGCATCAAGAACGGCTACCAGGACATGGTCGAGCAGGCCAAGGCTAATGTCGACGACATGGTTGCCGAGGCTGCTTACATCACCCAGAGCGAGGCCGCTGCTGACGAGGCAGCCGAGTAACGCTCTCAGGCACAAACTATGAGATTCTCGATTATTAGCGAGATCCCCGGCAGGACCCGTCTTCAATTGGCGGGTCCTGTGCCAGAGAGCGATCTCGATGCACTTCTTAAGCTTGGCGGCGATATCGACGGCGTGCACAAGGTGCGCGTTTATGGCCGTATTGGCCAGATGGCGCTCGAATATGACGAGCCGCGCCGCGCGAGCGTGCTCGACGCCTTGGGCGCGCTCGATGCTCAAGCTATCGCCGATGCCAAGTCGGGCTACGTGATGCAACTCGAGCCGCGCAAGCACAAACTCGTTATGGACCTGGCGACACTCGTCGGCGCCCATTACGCACGTCGCTGGTTCTTGCCGACGCCTCTGCGTGCGGTGTTTGTCGTGGCCGGTTACATGGCATTTTTGCGCGCTGCCCTTCATGAGCTGGCACAGCCGCGCCTGACCGTTCCTGTGCTCGACGCTTCGGCCATCGGCATTTCGTTCGTCAAGCGTGATGTCGACACTGCGGGCCAGACGATGTTCCTGCTCAACGTGGGCGAGCTGCTCGAGGACTACACCCGCGCCATGAGCGAAAACGAGCTCATCAACTCGCTGCTCGATGTGCCCGACAAGGCGCAAAAGGTCGTCGGCGACACCGAGGTGAGCGTTGCTGCGACCGAGCTCGAGCCCGGCGATCTGGTCGCCGTACGCACCGGCATGTCCATCTGCATTGACGGTGTGGTCGAACAGGGGAGCGCCATGGTCAACCAGGCGACCCTGACCGGCGAGCCGCTGGCCGTCGAGCGCAGCGTGGGCGACGATGTGTTCGCCGGTACCGTCGTGGAAGACGGCAGCATCTTGGTGCGCGTGCGCGCCAACACGGCGCAGACCAAGCTCCGCTCGATCGTCTCGCTCGTGCAGACGGCCGATTCGCTCAAGTCCGAGGGCCAGTCGCACATGGAAGACCTCGCCAACAAGATCGTCCCGTGGAACTTCCTGCTCGCGGGCCTGGTTGCGCTTACCACCCGCAGCCTCATCAAGACCTCGGCGGCACTGATGGTCGACTACTCGTGCGCACTCAAGCTCACGGGTTCCGTCGCCGTCATGACTGCCATGAGCGATGCTGCCAAGATGGGTGTTATGGTCAAGGGCGCCAAGTACTTTGAGTCGTTTGCCAAGGCCGACACCATTGTGTTTGATAAGACCGGCACGCTCACCGAGGCGCAGCCGCGTCTTGCCTGCGTGCTCACCACCGATGGTTGGAGCGAGGACGAGATCCTGCGCCTTTCCGCTTGCTTGGAGGAGCATTTTCCGCATCCGGTGGCGCGTGCCGTGGTCAACGCCGCCCGCGAGCGCGGGCTCGAGCACCGCGAGCGCCATGCCGCCGTCGAGTACATCGTGGCGCACGGCATCGCTTCGTCCATTGAAGGGCGTCGCGCAATTATTGGCTCGGCACACTTTGTGTTTGAGGATGAGGGCGCGCAACTCGAGTCCGACATCAAGGAGCAAATCGAGTCCCAGATGCAGGGCCTGTCGCCGCTGTATCTGGCGGTCGACGGCACGGTCGTGGGCGTGCTCGGCATCGAGGATCCGCTCAAGCCCGGGGTCCGCGAGGCCATCGCCGACCTGCATGCGCTGGGCGTCAAACATGTCGTTATGCTCACGGGCGATTCTGAACGCACGGCCGAGCGCATTGCTCGCGAGGCAGGTGTCGACGAGTTTAAGGCCGAGCTGCTGCCCGAGGACAAGTACGCGTATGTTGAGCGCATTAAGGGCGAGGGGCGCCACGTTGCCATGGTGGGCGACGGCGTCAACGATTCGCCGGCGCTCGGTTTGGCCGACGTGGGCTTGGCGATGGGCGGTGGAAGCGACATCGCCAAGGAGGTCGCCGATATCATCCTGACCGATACAGATCTCGCCGCGATCGTGCGCCTGCGCCGCATGAGTCAGGGGCTTATCGACCGTCTGACGAGTTCGTATTCCAAGGTGATGCTCACCAACTCGGCGCTGTTGGCATTGGGTATTACCGGCATGATTACTCCGCAGGCGTCGTCGCTGCTGCACAACGGCTCAACGATCGCCTACAGCCTGGGCAACGCAAAGGCTTACCTGCGCTAGCGGACGTGTTCGCCCACGTTATCTGGCCTGCGCCCAGACGGCATCGGTGTCGTCCGGACGCAGGCCTTTTGCATTTGACCATTTGCTAGCTTCTCTTTAAAGTGTTGCTAGCAGGGCTAGCGATTGAAGGGAGCGGGATCGACGTGGGTGCTGTTAGCGGCATGGCGCAGGTGAATGTTCGCGTAGATCGCTCGGTTAAAGAGCGCGCCGAGGAAGCGCTGCGGCTTTCGGGCAGGTCACTGCCCGAGCTCATCAAAAAGGTGGTGGCCAAGGTCGCGCAGGGTGGCGGGCAGTGCGAGGAAGTGCTTGCGGCCGTCGACGACCGGCAGCAGACCGTCGCACCCGATACGCCGTTCGCCGCGTCGTGGGCAGCTGCAGACCGGCTTTATGCAGATTTGGGCATCGCTGCGTCGCCCGTATCCGACGATCGCGGTTGGGACGCAATCTATTCCGAAGCCATGGATGAGCATTATCGCCAAAAGGGGATGATCCAGTGAGTGGGGCCCCTCTTAAAATCATGGTGGATGCGAATGTGTGGGTTGATTCGTTTTGCGTCGACCATGCCGAGTCGCTTGCCGCGCGTGCGTTTATTGGGCGGGCGACGGAGACGGGGGCGTTGCTGTTCTTCCCGGTGCATATCGCTAAGGACGTGCTGTACGTTGTCCAACACGAGCTGAAGCGTAGCGCTCTTGCCAGCGGGGGAGCGCTCGACGAGGCATCTACCCGTGCGATTGGCGATGCGGCGCTGGCGTTTGTCCGGAATATGACCGAAAACGCTATGGCCGTGGGTGCAGATGCGTCGGACCTTTGGCTGGCCGACAAATACCTAGCGCTCCATCGCGATTACGAGGACAACTTGGTACTCGCCGCATGCAAGCGCGCACAGGTCGATTATTTGGTAACTAACGATCGCAAGCTGCTCGAACATGCCGATCTTGCAGCAAAGACCCCGCGTCAAATGATGCCGATTCTTGCTTTGGCCGAACGCGGCGGCGCGGCTATCGGTTGACGCGAACTGTTTGCGGGCCTCTTGGACGACGATGCGCCAAGGGACCCGCGTCTGCTATTTACAAAAGCTCGGCCTTAATGGCGGGGCTTTCTGCGAGCTTTTCGGCTGCCTTTTCGTCGGAGCTGTCGAGTGCTGCCAGACTGCGGTAGACCCACTCGTTGACCTGGGTGTTCTTGACGCCTGCAGTCTGCATAAGGGCGCCTACCTCGCGGATTGCTGCGAGCAGATCGGCTTTGGGACCCGCGAGCTCGACCTCGATGCCGTGGTAGGCGGCCACGCCGCGGTTTTCACTCACGTGGTCGATAAAGCCCTCGACGGTCTCAAGCTGCTGGGCGAGAGCTGCATCATCGTCAGCGTCCAGCGCAACAAGGGCGTTCGAAACCGTGAGGGCGGGATGTCCGCAGGGGACAAAGCCTTCGATGACATCCATAGCTTCGGTAATGGTTGAACCCAGGCCTGCGAGGGCATTGACGAGTTGCTGTTTGGTATCCATAACGGTCCTTTCGACGGGGCAATTTTGCTTGGCGAAAATATACGTGACGCGATCGGTAGCAAAAGTGCGAAGTGCGGCGCACATTGGGGTCTTCACAGCTCGTGCATAGAACAGCTGTCTGCCTTTAGAACGTGGTAAGATAGCTATCCACGAGCGGGGCTCGCCCCGCGTGTTCCTTGAAAAGCCGACGGTTATCGGGTGTTTGCAGGCCTGATACCATCCAGACTTTCCCAACATTCGGGGGCGACTGGTTTCGACACGATAGCTCTGAGAGAGGAAGCAAGCCGAGGTCTCCTCGCCTCGTTAAACAGGGGTACCGTCAAATTGAATTGACAACAACTCTTCTTTTGAGCCTATGGCTCTCGCTGCTTAGTTTATAGCGGCGCGTCAACCCGGTGATTTCCCCGACACCGGCGCGACGTCATGTTAGGGGAATGCTCCTGCGCACGTAATCGGTATGGCGCAGGCTAAGACCGAACCGGTTAGGACGCCGCGAGCGTGTCGCTGCGCGCAAAGCGTCCGAGACTAAACCAGCGACTGAGCTTGGAGATGCCAATCAGGGGGCTTTCGTGGACCGGAGTTCGATTCTCCGCGCCTCCACCATAAGTAACAGGCAGGTAGATATTCGTATCTACCTGCCTTTTTATTTCTAGTCCGTACCGCGGAGAATCGAACTCTGTGCAGGGCGCGAGCGTTAAACAAACGCGGAGCGTTTGTAGCGAGCGGGCGAGGACGCCGGCAGGCGGCCGAAGCCGGCGCGTATTTGCGAAGCAAATACGCGGATTCTCCGCGCAAACTTCCGACTCAAAACGGATGCGATGTTTATCGAATCTCAGCTGGCCTCGCCCAGCATCAACGGATCCCCCCGTACCGCGGAGAATCGAACTCTGCTCCAAAACCTGCGCGCCCGCCATCCCAAAACTGGGTAGAAGAAAGCCAAAACGTAATCGCAGGAGGTCAACATGACTGCAGAAGATAAGGCAAAGAACGCCGGCAAGGTCGCGCTCGTCCTGGAGGGCGGTAGTTTTCGCGGGCAGTTTACTGCGGGCGTGCTCGACGTTCTCATGGAGGCCGGCGTCGAGATTCCGGCGGTATATGGCGTATCGGCCGGCGCCCTCAACGGCGTGAACTACAAGTCGCACCAGATCGGCCGTGCCAACCGCATCAACCTGGCTTTCTGCAACGATAGCCGCTTCATGGGCGCCGCATCGTTTGCGTCCACGGGCTCCATTGTGGGTTACGACTTCATCTTCAACGATGTCCAGGACCGCCTGGATCCCTTTGACAGCGAGACGTTCGACGCGAGCCCCATCGAGATGTTCGCCGTCGCGACGGACATGCTCTTTGGAACCGCCACGTATCTCCCGGTCAAAAGCGCCGTGCTTGACCTCGATGCCGTGCGCGCCTCGACGTCGCTGCCGCTGGTGACGCCGCCGGTCGAGATTGACGGGCACAAATACGTCGACGGCGGCGTGGCCGATTCGGTCCCCATCGAGCACGTGCTGGAGGAGGCGGGCTTCGACCGTGCGGTCGTCATCGTCACGCAGGACCGTTCGTATGAGAAAAAGCCCTACGAGTTTTTGCCGGCCGCGCGTGCGCGCTATGCCGACTACCCCTATCTGCTCGAGGCTATCGAGACACGCCACGACCGCTACAACATCCAGCGCATGCACCTGTGGAAGTATGAGCGCGAGGGCCGCGCGTTGATCGTCGCTCCGCAAAAGCCGGTCGAGGTCGGCCATGTCGAGCACGATTCGGCAAAGCTCCTCGACCTGTATATCCAGGGCCGTCAGGAGGCAAAGCGCCTGCTCGCGGAAATACAAGAGTTCGTTGAGCGCTAACGACGGCGAACCCACAAAAAATGGCAACAGCTAAAGAGCTGGAAAATCACGGCTCGTGGATGACATGTGCAGAAACTCTGGTCGGAGCCAAAATACCTGTTGACTCGTACGGCGAGCGGGGTAATATGGACGGGTTACTTGCAGAGCCCCGTGAATCTCTGTAACAACACGTACTGTACATGGAGGAGTCTAAGTGATTTCGAAATCGACTCACTACGCCAAGCAGGGCGAGGTCCAGCGCAACTGGGTTCTCGTCGACGCCGATGGTGCTGTCCTGGGCCGTCTTGCCACCCAGATCGCAATGATCCTGCGCGGTAAGAACAAGCCCCAGTTCACGCCCAACAGCGACTGCGGCGACTTCGTTGTCGTCATCAACGCCGATAAGGTCCAGCTTACCGGTAACAAGGCCGACACGAAGACCTATTATCGCCACAGCGGCTACAACGGCGGCCTCAAGGCTGAGAGCTTCCGCCAGGCTATGGAGAAGCACCCGGAGAAGGTCATCGAGCGCGCCGTTCGCGGCATGCTGCCCAAGACCACCCTCGGCCGTGCCCAGATGACCAAGCTTAAGGTCTACGCTGGTGCCGAGCATCCGCATGCTGCCCAGAACCCCACGAAGATTGAGCTGGAGGCTTAAAGATGGCTGAGAACACCGTTGTCTACCAGGGTACCGGCCGTCGTAAGAACGCCGTCGCCCGCGTCCGTCTCGTCCCCGGCACCGGCAAGGTGACCATCAACAAGCGTGACGCCGAGCAGTATTTCGGCCGTCATCAGCTCGTTGAGAACGCCCTTGCTCCCTTCAAGGTGACCGACACCGCCGGTCAGTTCGACGTTATCGCTCTGTGCGATGGCGGCGGCATCTCCGGTCAGTCCGGCGCTCTGCGCCTGGGCATCGCTCGCGCTCTTCTGAACGCTGGCGACTACCGTGCTGACCTCAAGAAGGCCGGTTTCCTTACGCGCGATGCTCGCGTGGTCGAGCGCAAGAAGTACGGCCTCAAGAAGGCCCGCCGCGCTCCCCAGTTCTCCAAGCGCTAAGGTTTTATCTCCTTTCGAGATACAATGTACAAGCGGGGCCTGCCGATTCCTCGGCGGGTCCCGCTTTTCTTTTTCGACTAGGGTGGGCGGTTGCATATCGCCTGCTAGGGAAGGAGCAATCCTATGCCCCAGAACATCTTCGGTACCGACGGCGTCCGTGGCGTCGCCAACGCCGATCTTTCGTGCGACCTCGCGTTTCGCCTGGGCCGCGCGGCGACCAAGTTCCTTGGTCCGGACATCTGCATCGGCCGCGACACGCGCCTTTCGGGCACCATGCTCGAGAGCGCTCTGACCGCCGGCATTATGGCCGAGGGCGGCCGTCCGCACTGCTGCGGCGTCATCCCCACGCCTGCCGTGGCGCTGCTCACCGTTCAGAACGAGCTCGATGGCGGCATCGTCATCTCCGCTTCGCATAATCCGCCGGAGTTCAACGGCATCAAGTTCTTTAGCCGCAAGGGCATGAAGCTTCCTGATGCTGTCGAGGAAGAGATCAGCGCCTGGGTCATGTCCGAGGAAGCCATGGCTGCCGACACGCTGCCGACCGGTGCCGGCGTGGGCCACATCATCAAGATGAAGGACGCCCGCAAGGCATATGTCGATCATGCCATCGATACGCTTGATGGCCTGAGGCTCGATGGCCTGGTCGTTGCCGTTGACTGCGGTCACGGTGCTTCCTGCCAGACCACGCCCGCCGCGCTGCAGCGCCTGGGCGCCACGGTCCATGCCATCAACACCGATTACTGCGGCACTGACATTAACGTTGAGTGCGGCTCCACTCACCTTGAGCCCCTGCGCGAGCTCGTGCTGCGCACCCATGCTGACATCGGTCTGGCCCACGACGGCGACGCCGACCGCGTGCTGTTCGTGGACAGCGAGGGCAATGAGATCGACGGTGACTACATCCTGGCTATCTGCGGTTCTGACCTCGCCGCTCGCGGCAAGCTCGCCAACTCCGAGATCGTCTCGACCGTCATGTGCAACCTGGGCTTCTCCATCGCTATGAAGGAGCAGGGCTTCGAGATGGTTCAGACCGCCGTGGGCGACCGTTACGTTCTGGAGCGCATGCTCGCGGATGGCGCCGTCATCGGCGGCGAACAGTCCGGCCACATCATCTTCCTAGAGCACAACACCACCGGTGACGGCCTGGTGACGGCTCTGCAGCTGCTGGCCGTGCTCAAGCGCACTGGTCGTACCCTCACCGATCTTGCTGGCATCATGAAGAAGTACCCGCAGGTACTCGTCAACGTGCATTCCGACAACAAGGCTGGTCTGGACGATTGCCAGCCCATCTGGGATGCCGTCGCTGCTGCCGAGAAGGAGCTTGATGGCCGCGGCCGCATTCTGGTGCGCCCGAGCGGTACCGAGCCACTGGTCCGCGTGATGGCCGAGGCCGAGACGCACGAGCTGACCCAGCGCGTTGTTGACGACATCGTCGAGGTTGTCAAGCGCGAACTTCCCTAATGGTCAAAAACCGTTGCCAAGTGGTAAACTGTTAAGGTTATTTTGATTGATTGGTATGTCCGAGGGGGAGCATGTTCACTAAAGTCCTAAGGTCTTTTGGTATGCGTGGTCGAGTCCTTACGCTGGATGCTCCCATCTCGGGCGATGTCATTCCGCTTTCCGAGGTAAACGACCAGACGTTTGCCACCGGCCTTTTGGGCCAGGGCGTGGCGATTCGGCCCACCGGAACGCGTGTGATTGCACCGGCTGATGCCAAGGTCGAGGCCATTTTTCCCACGGGACACGCTGTTGCGCTTAACACGGTCGATGGCTTGGACGTGCTCATCCACGTTGGTTTGGACACTGTTCAGCTCGAGGGCAAGCACTTTACCGTACATGCGCAAGTGGGTGACATCGTCCATAAGGGCGATGTACTCATTGAGTTCGATCGCGAGGCAATTGCTGCCGAGGGCTACGATGTGACGGTTCCCATCTTGGTGTGCAACTCCGTTGAGTTCTCGAGTATCAAGGGCTCCGTTGGCGTGCATGTCGAAGAGATGGACCAGCTCATCGTTGCTCGCGAGCGCTAGCAAGTGCACGTGGCCATTAGCCTACAATTCAAACACGTTTACGGAGGGCGCCCTTGAAAGAGGACGCCCTCCGTGGCAAGATGGGAAACGTCCGAGGCTAAACAGCTTCGGGTCACCGTGGACGGGCAGGGGCCTCGACGCGGCTAGACACGAGACACATACATTACGCGACCTCGCCCTGGTGGCCGCACACGTTGGTTGCGGCCGACGCGGGCCGCGGGCAAGTGCTTGTAAGGGAGCCTTGCCTCTCTTGTACGAGAAAGGACGCGTAATGAAGATCATTAAAGCTAAAGACTACGAGGATATGAGCCGCAAGGCCGCCAATATCATCTCGGCCCAGGTTATCCTCAAGCCCGACTGTGTACTGGGCCTTGCCACCGGCTCCACCCCGATCGGTGCCTACAAGCAGCTCGCTGCTTGGTACGAGAAGGGCGACGTCGACTTTGCCGAGGTCAGCACCTACAACCTGGACGAGTATCGCGGCCTTTCGCACGACGATCCCCAGAGCTATCACTACTTCATGCGCGAGAACTTCTTCGATCACATCAACATCGACCTGAACAACACGCATGTGCCCGATGGCTCCAACCCCGACGCCGCTGCTGCCTGCTCTGAGTACGACAAGATTGTCGCCGACGCCGGTTACCCGGATCTGCAGCTGCTCGGCATCGGCAACAACGGCCACATCGGCTTCAACGAGCCCGATGACCACTTCTCCAAGGGCACGCACTGCGTCGACCTCACCGAGAGCACCATTCAGGCCAACAGCCGCCTGTTCGACAGCATCGACGATGTTCCCCGTCAGGCCTACACCATGGGTACCCAGACCATCATGTATGCCCGCATGATCCTGGTCGTCGCCAACGGCGAGGCCAAGGCTCAGGCCGTGCATGACATGTGCTATGGCCCGGTTACGCCCGAGTGCCCGGCTTCGATCCTGCAGCTGCACACCAACTGCGTTGTCGTTGCCGACGAGGCCGCCCTTTCGCTCTGCGAGTAGCGCGAATCCTGCACCTCGACATAGCCTTGCCGTAGGCCTCCGCTTTGCGGGGGCCTTTTTGCTATCCCTTTCCGCCCGCTTGACCAAAATCTTGGCGCAAGCTTGACGAATGCCGGATGCCCAACAGCTTGATTCATTCCATACCAGATTCTATGCAAAAATGCCACTAGAAGGTCGTAGACGGTAGCGGGTGCTAGGCGAGTTGAATGACATGGCTGAACCTTGTTCATCTGCGTTACACTGCCGCTTAGATGGGACAAGCTGACAAGCTCATTTACCTGCTTAAAGACCGATTAGTCGGGGGATTAATAACAATCGGTCCTCGCTGTACAAAAACTTGCCGCTTTCGTACCAAAAGACAACCTAAAACACAAGGTCGCTCTATTCATAGCGCGGCTTGTATGGTCTTGCGGCTACAGTGTCCATACGGTCGAGTTGAGGAGCGGGCATGGTAAACGATTTGAGCAGTATAGACGAGCTCGAGCTGATGCCGCTGGGCGGAGGCTATATGGTGCGACGCGAACGCTTGATGAATGAGCTTATCGCCAAGGGCCGAAAGGCCGGCATCGTGGTTCTTTATGCGCCCGACGGGTTTGGGAAGACCTCGGTGTTGCTGCAGTACACCCATGAGGTTAAATGCGACCCGACGCGAGGCCCCGTGCGGATTATCGAGGCCGATCGCGCCACTGGGTGCGAGGTGTTTATGCAGCTCGAGGTGGTTACCGAAGAACTCAAAGACAAACCGCACTCTCTTATCGCGATTGATAATGTGCCAAACCTCGATCAGCACGATACCGAAGACCTCATCGACAGGATTCGCGGCCTGCGCGCTATGGGGGTAGGGGTCTTTATCTCCTGCCGTCCTTCAAATCGTCAGCTGATTCATGGGCTGGGCGATTCGGTTAAGATCAATGCGCAGATGCTCAAGGTGCATGCCTATGAGTATTCGGCGTGGGCATCGGCGTTTTCGATCAGCACATCGCTCGACTTCTATCAGCTCACGCAGGGCGTGCCCGAGCTCGTTTCGGCATTGCAGACGGGTCTGTATGGCCAAGGCGACGTAGCCGGTCTGCTCGAAAACGAGATTGTCAACGTATATGGCGCGGCACTTGCCGATCTGGCTTCACTCGACAATAATGCGCTGTTTTGCGTGGCATGTCTCATGGTTTTGATGGGCGAGGGCAATATCGCAGAACTCGAGGTCTGTGGGGTGAGGCTGTCGATGGTCGACCAGTCCTATTTTGTGCGCGACTACCCGATCTTTGGCTTGGATCCCGCCGAGCGGAGTTTTACGTGTCTGGGCACGGAGGATAACGGACGCTTGCGCTTGCGTAAGTTGGTGGCCGAGGTTCGCCCCGAACTTGTTCCGAGGGCGGCCCGGATTTTGCTTAAGGCGGGCCGATGCGATGCGGCGATGGGCCTGGCGGACGCCTTTTTGGACCGTGAAGCGGTCCTTGAACTTGCTGGGCAGTATGGGGTCGATCTGGCTCTGACGGGGCACGGGGCCGATATCTGCCGAGCGGCGCTGGGCACGATCGATGCCGACGATCCGGCTCCAGAGCCAACGCCTGCCGAAGCGCTTGGCGTATATCTGGCAGCGGTCAGCGTGTCCAATACAAAGCTCGCTCGCTATATGGCATCGGTCGTCGAACGCGGGGGCGAACGGGCGGCCTGCGAAATAGACCCTGTTTCATGGAGGGTGGCCCAGACGCTGACGGCTGTTTGCTATGGGGACAACGGGCTTGGGCTCCCTACGAACCTGGCCGTGCCAGAAATCGAGACATCCCATACCGCACTCGATATGTTGTCTGCGCATATCGAGGTCAAACGCTGTCTGACCGAGCGGGGAAATGACGGCGGCGTTCTACAACAGCTCAAAACGAGCAAGGCCTACGACTGCGAGCTCGACATCGCGGGGATTGTTATACGGGCCGATAGCATGCTGGTGGAGCTCTTTGACGGGTCGTTTGCGGGAACCGACGAGCGCGACGACGAGATGACGGTGGTGCGGGAGGCGCTCGACGTACGTGGGCTTAAGGCGATGGCTATCTGGGTGCGCATGGTGTTGGCGGCACGGCGGCTCCTTTCCGGCTTGCCGGTAACCGACGACGCGGCGTTCAACGAGCTCGATCGTTTTGCCGTGCGCATGCGCGACAACCAGATTCAGCTGTTTGGGCTGTTGCTAGAAGGCTGGCAGTCGCTGGCAGAGGGACGGCCGGTTAATGCAAAGTTCCGTGCGGTCCAAGTGCTCAAACTTGCCGAGGAGTCGATTGCGTACATGCGCGATAACGCATTGCTGCTGGAGCGCGCGGCATATCTGCGTAACACCTCGATGGTTTCGGTGCGCGAGGAAGCGGAGTTGCTCGATATAAGCCAGACGCAGGTTGGTGGAGCGGAGGCCTGGATGGTGGCGCTGCATTTGGCCTGTGCGGGCCGAGACAGCGATCTTGCGGCCTGGATGTCCATGAATCGTGCGGGGATTCTAGAGCCATCGTATCGGCTCTTTGCGCGCCTTGCCATGCATTGTCTGGGCGAGCCGGCGGGCAGGATACGCAAGAAGCTTCCCGTGCGCGAGCTGTCGCGGTACTCGCTGCGCGACGATTTGGAAGGAGAGGGCGAGCGCCTGTTCCAGGCCGGCGAGGTTGAAGCCGTTGATACTATCGACCATATCGAGATTCGCATGTTTGGTGCGTTTCGCGCCGAGCGCGACGGATTTCCCATCACGGACAAAATGTGGCGCCGCAAGAAGGCGGCGACACTTGCCGAGCGGCTTGCACTGGGCATGGATGCGCTCGTCGACCGCGAGACGCTGGCCATGGAGCTGTGGCCCCATGCCGAGTTCAATAGCGCCCGCAACAACCTGTACTCGACGATATCGCGCTTGCGGTCGGCTTTGGGACCGACGCCGGATGGCAAGTCATGTGTGCTCATCCAAAATGAATGCATCGGACTCAACGGCGACTACGTCAAGACCGATGTACGGCTGTTTGACCAGATAAGCCGCGAGGTTTTGGGAAATCGCACGGGTGCGCGCGGGCCCCATTTAGTTGAGCTGTGCCTTAAGATTGAGCAGCTTTATGCCGGACCGCTGTATGTTCCCAATGGCTGTAATCCCACCTACTTTTTGCGTATGCGACGCATTATGCAGTCAAAGTACATCGATTGCATGATTAAGGGAGCAAATGCCGCTCTAGAAGAAAACGATCTGCAGTCGGCGATTTGGCTGGCGGAGTCGGGGCTTCGGCAGGAAACGGCGCGTGAGGATATGGTGCGCTGCGCCATGCGCGTCTACAGTGCGGCGGGGCGACGGCGCGATATCGTCGAGCTATACAGCGGGCATATGCACCATCTGAGGGAGCAGGTCAATGGCGTGCCCGAGCCCGAGACGCGGCGTCTATACGAGCGCTTGGTGGAGGGGCGGCTCAATCGCGTGCTGGTCGAGCGATAAAAAACGGGCGCCCGAAGTACTTGGGCACCCGTAAGCTTGCTATGTGTTGGATCGCCGGATCATTGGCTCTTAGACGAGCTTGATCTTCTCGATGTCCTTGCGCGAGGACTCGCGATACAGTGAGAACTTGCGGCCGATGACCTGGACGACCTCGGCGTGGCAACGCTCGGCGAGCTCCTCGGCGGCCTCGCGGGCGGAAAGGCTGGAGCCATCGAGCACGGAGCACTTAACGAGCTCGTGCTTCTCCAGGTAGGCGACCGTCTGCTCGACGGTGCCCTCGTTGACATCGGACTTACCGATGATGATGGCGGGGTTGAGGTGATGGGCCATGCTGCGAAGCTGCTTGACCTGTGCTCCTGTCAGTGCCATAGGTTCTCGCTTTCTATGTATGGGGCGCCCCGCGACGGGGCCTTAATTTACGTGAGCTGTCCCACGATAGCGCAGGAACGGTGCGGTGTGGAGCGCGTTTGCCCAGTTCAAAAAGAATGCGGATGCCGAGTGAGTGGGCAGTGCGGGCTGCGAACAGGCTATGAGCTGGGCGCAGAGACCGGCTCCCATGCAATAAACGCCCAACGGACCTTGCGGACGTGGTCGAGCATGTAGCGTCCCTGCGGCACGCCCTTGGAGCCCGGCTCGCCGGCACGGGGATTCTCAATCATGTGTTGAGCGATGTAGTCGCGCAGGCGGTCGATCTTATCCTCGTTGCCATGCTCGAGCATACGGGAAAAATCTGCTACGCCCGCCTCAAGGCTATCGAAGGTGTCGCGACGGGGCGATTCAAAGTACGTAACCTGCGGCAGGGCACCCATCTGAATGAGGATGTTGAAGGCATACACAAAGCCATTACTGCAGGTAACCGAGGCACCGATGGCGTTCATCAAGTGCAGATCATAGCGCGGGCTGGAGTTGGCGACCATCGTGACAGCGCAACGCCGACGAGCCGTACGGTCAAGCTTGACAAGTGCGCCTTTTAGGTTGGTCGTGGTGACAGAGCGACTGGCAAAGGCAACATCCACCGCTTTCGCGACCGGTCCAACCAAATCCCAATCATCATCCCAAGCAAGCTCAAGCGGCGTAATAAGATCTTCGAGCCCGTAATACTCAATGCCGGCATCAAGCGTGCCCAACATGGCAGGAGAGAAGTCGGCAGCAATCACGGAATGCCCAGCCTGAGCAAGCGGAATAGCAATCGACCCAGCCCCACACCCCATATCGAGCACCGACTCGCCGGGCTTCAACGCCAACAGCTTTATAAAATCCCGAGCATAAGGGGCAGTCTCCAACGGCCGAAAATGCCGAGCCCTTTTATCCCACTCAAAAGAATCATCAGCCCGTCGCCGACCAGCTTGCAGGCGCATCCATTCGCCATTCCAATCCGCAGCAAGCAGCTCAGAACGATTTTCCCCATCAACCACGGGCCAACCTCCTAGCAACAAAAAAGCGACTCCTCCCAAAAGAAGAGCCGCAACCAGCATATATCAGAAAGAACCGATCCAACGCCAAACCGCCCTCACAACCAAGGCGGGCAGGAGCGAAGCGACTGCCATACGGGATAGAACTCAACTGAGGTCCCGTTGTGCGGGAGCCCCGGGGAGGGCAAATATATAAGGTCGC
>URDZ01000035.1:0-17792 GCA_900546725.1 uncultured Collinsella sp.
GGCGGGCCCTGCGATGTCCGGTCTTCGGCGGATTACTGGCTGGGGGAATATTGGTGCGCTTCGCGCGTTTGGAAAGGGCTTCGTGCTGCGGAATGCATTCAGAGGGAAACCCATCGGGTCCCTTCGTCCTCGGTCTTCAGGAATTGGGGCCGATGAGAATAAGGTGCGCTTCGCGCTCAATGTGGAGTGCGGCGAGGGCTTCTTGCGTCCTGCGGAGTGTGCCTAAAAGTAAACTGATGGCGGGCCCTGCGATGTCCGGTCTTCGGCGGATCAGCCGCTGGGTGAGGGTGGTGCTTGGGGCGACGTGCAAAAAACGGAGTTTTCAGCAGCCAAAGATTGGTGCATAAGGCTATGGGTGACGTTCGCGGCTCCTGTTGATGCTTTTGCATGACGATTGGGCTTTGCCGATGTTCATATATGGCTGGTTTCTCGCCGCATGCCATCCAGATGGGACGAGCCATGAGGACTATCTACCTTTTGAAAGACTTTTGGCACCAAAATCTTATCCCGCGATGCTGAATACTCGCAAAAATGCACGCTCCGGAGAGCACTACCCTGTTACGGCTAGAAATCCATGCGCCATTTTATGCAATTAATTAACGCATTTATGCAAAATGGCTTACGTGCGTACGTCTCGGGCTAGATGTTTGCCTCGGCGCTGCGTAAATCATCCTGTCTATAGTGTCTTTGACACGCGGTCCCGTTTGGGGTCGCGGCCGTTTTGTTGTGGGTCAAATATGAACGTTGTGTTAATGAGTCGGTGGACGGTGGTG
The DNA here is from genome assembly GCA_900546725.1 of uncultured Collinsella sp. GTDB lineage: Bacteria > Actinomycetota > Coriobacteriia > Coriobacteriales > Coriobacteriaceae > Collinsella. The sequence goes on from URDZ01000035.1 coordinate 774, forward strand.
TTTTTCGGTGAGCGGCGTATCCTTCCAACGGTTTATCTAGTGTGTCAGTTGAAAAGGAAGAGGGCGCTCGTCATTGTTTGAATGTGAACTGCCGTTTGACCACAAGACGTTGCATCTGGAGCTCGAGGATAAGAACTTCGCGGGTGTGATGGAAGGTAATCAAAACGAGTTTAAGACCACGAAATCGCAGGAAGAGCTGGTAGAGGAGTCGCTTGCCAACCCTTATGGTTCGCCGTCGCTCGAGGAGCTTTGTGCTGGCAAGAAGGATATTGTCATTATTAGCTCCGATCATACGCGTCCCGTTCCCTCGCGTGTGACGATGCCTATTCTGCTGCATCACATCCATTCTGCTGCGCCCGAGGCTCGCGTGCGCATTTTGGTTGCTACGGGTATGCATCGTCCGTCGACGCATGAGGAACTCGTCAACAAGTACGGCGAGGAGATCGTTGCCAACGAGGAAATCGTTATGCACGTCGCGACTGACGACAGCATGATGAAAAAGATCGGCACCCTGCCTTCTGGTGGCGAGTGCATCATCAACAAGATTGCCGCCGATTGCGATCTGCTGCTTGCCGAGGGCTTTATTGAGCCGCACTTCTTTGCCGGTTTCTCTGGTAGCCGCAAGTCCGTCCTGCCTGGCATCGCCAGCTACAAGACCATCATGTACAACCACAACGGTCAGTTTGTGAATGATTCCCACTCGCGTGCCGGCAACCTGTGCCACAACCACGTGAGCGAGGACATGTTTGCTGCCGCCGAGATGGCTCACCTTGCCTTTGTGCTTAACGTGGTGCTCAACGGCAAGCACGAGGTCATCGGCTCCTTTGCCGGCGATATCCACAAGGCGCACGAGGCTGGCTGCGAGTTCGTGAAGAGCCTTGCCGGCGTTGAGCCCATCGAGTGCGAGATTGCCATCACCACCAACGGCGGCTACCCGCTCGACCAGAACATCTACCAGGCCGTGAAGGGCATGTGCTCTGCCGAGGCCACGCTTCCCGAGGGCGGCGTGATCATCGACGTCGCCGGCTGTGCCGACGGTCACGGTGGCGAGGGCTTCTATCACAACATCGCCGACAATGATCCGGCAGAGTTTGAGCGCGCCTGCATCGACCGTCCTAAGGACGAGACCCTGCCCGACCAGTGGACGAGCCAGATCTTTGCCCGCATCCTGGCGCATCACCCTGTGATCATGGTTACCGACCTGTGCGATCACCAGATGATCAAGGATATGCACATGACGCCGGTTAACACCCTCGATGAGGCGCTCAAGCTCGCCTTTGAGATGAAGGGTGCCGATGCCAAGGTGGCCGTCATTCCCGATGGCCTGGGCGTTGTCGTCGCACAGCACTAGTACGCGGCCTAAACGAACCGTTTATAACCGACAAGAAAGATAAGGTTTTATGCTTACCAAACTCCTCTGCGAATTCGGCGCAACGGCCCTCATGATCATCTTTGGCGTGGGCGTGCACTGCGATACCGTGCTTAAGGGCACCAAGTATCAGGGCTCCGGCCACATGTTTGCCATCACCACCTGGTCTTTTGGCATCTCGGTCGCCTTGTTTATCTTTGGCGGCGCCGTGTGCATGAACCCCGCCATGGTGCTTGCCCAGTGCATCGTGGGCCTGGTGCCGTGGAGCAGCTGCATCCCCTTCATGATTGCCGATATGCTCGGCGGCTTTGTGGGCGCCGTGATCGCGTGGTTGATGTATGCCGATGAGTTCAAGGCTTCCGACGGCGTCGTCGACCCTATTGCCCAGCGCAACATCTTCTCGACCAACCCCACCACCGAGGGCACCAACTATGCCCGCAACTTCTTCTGCGAGGCTATCTGCACCTTTGTGTTCATCAGCGCCATCCTGGCTACCGCTAGCCGTGCCGGCGAGAACGTTTTGATGCTCGCTATCTGCGTCGGTCTGATCGTTTGGGCTGTTGGCATGGGCATGGGCGGCATTACTGGCTTCGCCATGAACCAGGCTCGTGACCTTGGTCCTCGCATGGCCTATCAGGTGCTGCCGATCAAGAACAAGGCCGACAACAACTGGAAGTATGGCCTGCTTGTTCCTGGCATCGCTCCGTTTGTCGGTGCCGCTCTGGCCGCGCTGTTTGTGCATGGTTTCTTGGGCATGTTCTAGTCTGAGGCTACATAGTTGTCCGCTGGCCGCATGGGGTAACTTCCCAGCGCGTCCTCGGACATGCAAAAAGGCTCGCTGCGCACTTCATGCGGCGAGCCTTTTTGCGTCCTGCGGAATGCGCTGGGAAGTTACCCCATGCGGACAGCTGCGGGATCTTTGTTGCGTTCGTACAAGCAACCCAATATATATCTGAATTTGGATGGGAGGGGCTTGTTGCTGGTAGGGGCGTTGGGCTTCTGTCGACACTTTGGGATGGATTGTGCTTTGGGTTGGGGCGGCGCTTTGAGATGAGGTCGGAACTTTGGGATGAGGGGTTTACTCAGTTGAAGAGAGGCTTAATGGCTGATAGGTAGTCTTTGGCTACGTCGGCTTTGGCTGCTTGGAAGTTGTGCCAGGCCCACCATTGGACCATTCCTACGAAGCTTGAGGCTATGTGGTGTAGTAAGAAGCTGCGGTCCATGGTGGCGGTGGGGCCTGTGGGCTCGGCGGGGACGGTCTCGGCTGCGCGCGACATGATGGTCTTGCGGAGACAGTCGGCGAAGACGCGTGAGCCGGCGCCGGCTACCAGCGCTCGGACGCCCTGGCGACGTTCCCATAGATTGTTGAGGATATGCTCGACCTGCACGAATGGGTCGTCGAGCGGTGTGCCATCGTCGTCGAGGGCGTGGGTGCAGATGTCGCTCACGAGCTCGGACAGTAGGTCGTCTTTGCTCTTAAAGAGGCCGTAGAACGTGGCTCGACCAACATGGGCACGAGCGATGATGTCGCCGACGGTGATCTTGCCGTAGTCCTCTTCGCGTAGCAGCTCGGAGAACGCCGCAACGATGGCAGCGCGGCTTTTTTCTTTGCGGGCATCCATGGCTATGCGTCCGCGTGAACGAGCAGGCAGCGGAGCGTGCCGGAGCAACCCTCGTAGGGGCGCTTACCGGCGCCGTAGCCGACGGCTTCGATGCGGTAGCGTGAGGGCAGTTGGTCGGATGTGCGCAGCGCGGTGACGATGGCGGCGCCCGTGGGCGTCACGAGCTCGCCGGCGACCGGTGCAGGCGTGAGGGCGATATTGCCCGCCTGGCACAGGTTGACGACAGCGGGGACGGGGATAGGCATGAGGCCGTGGGCACAACGGATGGTTCCGTGGCCCTCGGAGAGCGACTCGACCACGATGTCCTCAATACCCAGGTCGTCGAGGCAGATGGCGACAGAACAGACGTCGACGATGGAGTCGACGGCGCCCACCTCGTGAAACATGACGGTCTCGGGCGTTTTGCCGTGAGCCTTGGCCTCGGCAGCAGCGAGTGCGGTAAAGATGGCGAGGGCGCGACGCTTGGCGCCATCGCTTAGCTGCGAGCCGTCGATGATGTCGGTGACGTCCGTCAAAGAACGGTGGTGATGGTGGTGGGCGTGATGGTGACCCTCGTGGTCGTGGTCGTGGTCGTGGTCGTGGTCGTGGTCGTGCGCGTGCACGTGCTCATGGCAGTGCTCGTGCTCGCCATGGTCATGATGGTCGTGCTCGTGCTCGTGCTCGTGCTCGTGCGTGTGCTCGGCAGCTGCTTCGTTGCCGTAGAGCCAGGCCATATCGTGATCGTGGTTCTCGAGCTCCTCTGCAAGCTGGACGTCAAAATCACAGGCGTCGATGCCATGCTTGTTTGCACGCGTGACGGCGATCGTAAAGCCATCGACCGGCAGCGTGGCGAGCTGCTCGCGCAGATGCTCCTCGCTGGCGCCCAGGTCGAGCAGGGCCGCGACGGTCATGTCGCCGCTGATGCCCGAGGTGCCGTCGATGATAAGCGTGTGCTGATGATTGGACATGGAATGCTCCTTAACGGGCGCGGGGTGTGCCGGCGCTCAGATGATTGATAAGACTTGCCTGGTGGGCGGCACCAAAGCCGTTGTCGATATTGACGACCGAAACGCCGCTGGCGCAGGAGTTGAGCATGGCGAGCAGTGCGGCCACGCCGCCAAAGCTCGCGCCATAGCCCACGCTGGTGGGAACGGCGATGACCGGACAGCTCACCAGACCGCCGACAACGCTCGCCAGTGCGCCCTCCATGCCGGCGATGGCGATGACCACCTGTGCCTGGGCAAGTTCCTCGGCATGCGCGAGCAGACGGTGCAGGCCGGCGACACCCACGTCGTAGAGGCGGTCGACCTCGTTGCCGTAGAACTCGGCCGTCAATGCGGCTTCCTCGGCGACGGGCAGGTCGCTCGTACCGGCGCAGGCGACAACGATGCGTCCGTTGCCGGTAGGGGAGGGCTTGCCGCCCACGAGGGCGAGCTGTGCGTCCGGGACATATCCCAGGTCGATGCCGTTGTCGAGGAGCTCCGAGGTGCGGTCTGCCTTTTCGGCATCCAGGCGCGTGACCAGGATGCGCTCCTGGCCGGCATCGCGCAGTGCTTCGATAATGGCGGCAATCTGCTCGGCGGTTTTACCGGCACCGTAGACAACCTCGCCGGCTCCCTGGCGCACCCCGCGCGAAAGATCGAGCTGCGCAAAGCCCAAATCGGCGGTCGGAGCCGTCTGGATGCGCGTGAGGGCGTCGGCAGGGGTGACTGCTCCGCCGGCAACATCGCTCAGCAATTGCTCAAGATCTTGCTTATCCATATATGTTCCCTTCGACGGCGCAAAGTCTAGCACTCAAAGGGTATGTTTCCGAACACTAAGACAAAATTGTTCGGAAACTATAGGACAGACTGATTCAATTGTTAGACGGATCGACTAGTCGCGCAGGATGATGTCCATGGCGAGCATCAGGTTGCGTTCGTCGATGGTAAACGGGGCGGCTTCGCGCGTCTTGGGCTTGGCACAAAACGCGATGCCCGTGCCCGCGGCCTGAATCATGGGGATGTCGTTGGCGCCGTCGCCGATCGCGACGGTATGGGCCATATCGACACCGCACTCAACCGCCCAATCCAGCAGCCGGATGAGCTTGGACTCCTTGGTCACGATGTCTGCCGCCAGCTTACCGGTGAGCTTGCCGTCCACGACCTCCAGGCGGTTAGCCAGGCAAAAGTCGATGCCCGCGGCGGCCACGATCTTGTCGGCGACCTCGTGGAAGCCGCCGCTCACGACGCCGACCTTCCATCCCTTGCTGTGCGCCGAGCGCACAAGCTCCAGCGCGCCGGGGGTAAACGTCACGCGCGCAAAGGTGCGCTCGAACACGCTCTCGTCCAAGCCGGCAAGCAGCCCCACGCGCTCTTCGAGCGCCTGCTTAAAGTCGAGCTCGCCGCGCATGGCGCGTTCGGTGATCCGCGCAACTTGCTCGCCCACGCCGGCTTCCTCGCCCAACAGGTCGATGACCTCCTGGTTGATGAGCGTGGAGTCGATATCCATAACGATGAGGCGTGCAGTCATGGCGGGCCTTTCCGAGTGCAGTTGTATTGGGGCACATTGTCGCACGTGGCGCGCGTCGGCAGACACTGCGACGCATCAATTGTTTCGTCTCCGTCAAGTCTTTGGGCATGAGCTACTTTTTCGCGGCACATCGACGCGGGTGCGATAAGATAGAACGCCATGTCCGGCTGCGCGGTTTACGCAGGCTGGGCAAATCTGTACGACGCCGCCCGGAACGACACGGGGCGGCACAGATCCATAAAGGAGGATCACTGGTATGAGCCAGACCCGTCCCATCGATGAGCATTCCATGCACACCCGTACCTGCGGCGAGCTTCGCTTCGAGAACGTGGGCGAAGAGGTCACCCTCACCGGTTGGGTGAGCCGTCGCCGTGACCACGGCGGCCTTATCTTCTGCGACCTTCGCGACCGCGAGGGCATCACGCAGCTCACCTTCGACCCCGAGCACTCCGACGGCGACGCCTTTAAGATCGCCGAGACCATGCGTCCCGAGTGGCCCATCAAGATCCACGGCGTCGTGCGCGCTCGTGGCGAGGAGACCACCAACACCAAGCTCGCGACCGGCGAGATCGAGGTCCTGACCGACCATGCCGAGGTGCTCAACACGTCCGTCACTCCGCCGTTCCAGATCGAGGACGGCATCGAGACCAGCGAGGACACCCGTCTGCGCTATCGCTATCTGGACCTCCGCCGTCCCGAGATGATGGCTAACCTCAAGCTGCGCTCCGACTTTACCTTTGCCATTCGCGAGGCGCTGCACAACCGTGAGTTCATGGAGGTCGAGACGCCCTCCCTGTTCAAGTCCACGCCCGAGGGCGCCCGCGACTTCATCGTTCCCAGCCGTATTCAGCCGGGCAACTTCTACGCCCTGCCGCAGTCCCCGCAGCTCCTGAAGCAGCTGCTCATGGTCGGTGGTGTTGAGCGCTACTACCAGGTTGCCAAGTGCTTCCGCGACGAGGACCTGCGTGCCGACCGTCAGCCCGAGTTCACTCAGGTCGATATCGAGATGTCCTTCGTGGACCAGAACGACGTTATGAGCGCGCTCGAAGAGGTCCTGGCCGATGCCTTCGGCCGCATGGGTGTCGAGATGCCCACGCCGCTGCGTCGCATGAACTACTGGGAGGCCATGGACACCTATGGCTCCGACAAGCCCGATACCCGCTATGGCATGCATCTGGTCGACCTGACCGACATCTTTGCCAACTCCAAGTTCAAGGTCTTTGCGACTGCCGCAAACGAGGAGGGTTCTGTCGTCAAGGCCATTAACGCCAAGGGCGCCGGTGCCTGGGCACGTGCCAAGATCGATAAGCTCGCCGGCGTGGCCTCCACGTTTGGCGCCAAGGGCCTGGCTTGGATTGCTTTCCGCGAGGATGGCTCCATCAACAGTCCCATCGTCAAGTTCTTCTCGGACGAGGAAATGACTGCCCTGCGCGAGCGTATGGACGTCGAGCCCGGCGACCTCGTGATGTTCGCCGCCGGCCCGCGCCTGCTCTCTGACGAGATCCTGGGCGGCATGCGTTCGCACATGGCCAACGCGCTCGAGATCAAGCGCGAGGGTCACGACTTCCTGTGGGTCGTCAACTTCCCGCTGTTCCACTGGGATGAGGACCGCAAGGCTTACGCTGCCGAGCACCAACCGTTCACTCTGCCGACCGAGACCGACATCGCCAAGATCGAGGCCGATCCGCTGGCAGCCGGTTCGTGCACCTATGACTTTGTCATGGACGGCTTTGAGGCCGGCGGCGGCGGCATGCGTATCCACAACGCCGAGATGCAGATGTCCATGCTCAAGCTCCTGGGCTTTACCGAGGAGCGCGCTGAGTCTCAGTTTGGCTTCCTCATGGAGGCGCTCAAGTTTGGTGCGCCCCCGATGGGCGGTTTCGCTCTGGGTCTGGACCGCGTGTGCATGCTGCTCACCGGTTCCGACTCCATCCGCGACGTCATGGCGTTCCCCAAGACGGCCAGCGGCTCCGACCTTATGTCGGGCGCCCCGAGTGCCGTTTCCGGCGCCCAGCTCAAGGACGTCAGCCTGCGCCTGATGTAGGCAAGCGGCTACATATTGCCTGTAACGAGGGAAGGACGCGTGCCTTCCCTCGTTTTTTATGCGCGGGCGTTGCGAGGACATAGGGTGACCGGACGTCGCGGAAACTGCGACCCAGAATCCAGCCAAATAACGGGTCACACTTTCCGGTTGAGCTTCTGGCGGAAAATACATCCCAGAATCGGCGTTCGGAATGGGCCGGGCTTTCCGCTAAAGCAGCCTAGCGGAAAGCCCGGCCCAGTTTCCTACAGTGAGTCTCTCTGAACGAGCTGCATGTGCATGACGGTGGTGGTGGGCGCGGCACCGTTAATCATATCGAGCGCAATGCCTGCAGCCATGCGGCCTTCCTCGCGAAGCGGCTGACGAATGGTCGTCAACGCGGGGACGCTGCGAGCTGCGACCTCGTGGTCATCGAAGCCTACGACCGAAACGTCTTTGGGTACGCTAATTCCCGCTTCGTTGAATGCGGCGATAACGCCGGTTGCGATACGGTCCGATCCGCATAGCACGCCGTCGGCATGTATTTCGCGCGCGAGCAGCCGCCGCGTGGCTTGGTAGCCGTCTCCGCTGCTCCATCCGGTATAGATGACATTTTCATCCGGAAGGCTTTCGCCCAAAATTGCACGGTAGCCGCGAAGGCGGTCGACGACGGCGGGGTTATCCTGCGGCCCCAGCACGGCAACGATGTCCTTGCGCCCGCGATCTTTCATGGCGAGCGCGGCGAAGCGGCCGCCCTCTTCGTCGTCGGAGTAGACCGTCGAGAACACATCGCGATAGGGGTGGCCCTCGAGCTGGCCGCACAACACGGTGGGTACGCCCAGCTCGCGCAGCACCTCGAGCAGCTCACTGCCCTTGTAGGGCGAGACGTCGATGACGGCGTCAAACGAGCGACGCTCAAAATGCTCGCGTGCGCGATTGCGCTCATGCGAGGAAGATGCCTGCAAGATCACGGGTAGGTAAGACGACTCAGAAAGTTCCTCGGTAATACCGCTTAAAAACTCACTGTAGGTGGGATCGCTAAACAGCTCGCTCAAAGGCTCGGTAACCAGTACGGCGATTATTTCCGTGCGTCCGACGGCGAGTGCCCGGCCGCGTGCGTTGGGTACAAAATTGACTTCCTTGGCAGCCGCGCGGACGCGTTTTTTGGTCTCCTCGCTAATGCGGGGCGAATCGTTGAGTGCTCGCGATGCTGTGGAGCGCGAAACACCGGCAGCTGCAGCAACCTCGGCAAGCGTGGGTGCGGTGCGTGCTGGTTGGGTCATGGCGTCTCCTGGAAAATGCGGTCGATGTTGTTACTGATACAGGCTGGTGCGGATACAGCTTACTATAGTGCGCCTGAACAGCGTTCATGATATCCGGTGACCGGTGTCGTGCTGCAATCAAACTGCGACTGAGTACGGCATGTGTGGGCGAGATATAGGTAGGCGCGACAGTTGCCTGTGAGTTCAAGAACGATGCCCTGTGCTGTGTACCTAAGCTTAGGGTGACATAAGTAGCATGGTTGTACAACCGGTTGCACCGTTAATCCGGCAAAATCGACCGTTCGGCGGACAACCGGTTGCACAGATTTTTGCACCGCCCGTAAGATAAGGACAACCGGTTGCACAAAGAAGCACTACGATGACGAAGGAGCATCACCATGGACGCCATTAACGATTGGGAAAACCAAGCGCTCACCCACAGGAACCGCCTGGCACCCCATGCGTACTTTATGGGTTATGAGACCGCCGATCTCGCCGCTACGTACAGCCGCGAGCTGTCGCGCGGATTTGTCCAGCTGTCCGGCTCGTGGCAGTTCCGCCTTTTTGAGGGCCCCGCGGCCGTCTCCAACGAAGCACTTTGCACGTACGAGCCCGAGTGGGATCACGTGGAGGTTCCGCACCTGTGGCAGGTAGACGGCTATGGCAACCTTGCCTACACCGACGAGGGTTTTCCGTTCCCGGTGGATCAGCCGTTCGCTCCCTCCGACGACCCTACGGGCGTCTACCAACGCATCGTCAAACTTCCCGCCGTGCCTGCCGGCGCTCGCGAGATTATTCGCTTCGACGGTATCGAGAGCTACGGCGAGCTGTATGTCAACGGCAAGTTTATCGGCATGACCAAGGGTTCGCGCCTGTCCGCCGAGTTTGACGTGACCGACGCGCTCGTCGAGGGCGACAACCTGTTTGCGGTCAAGGTTCTGCAGTACAGCGATGGTAGCTACATCGAGGACCAGGACATGTGGTGGGCATCGGGCATCTTCCGCGATGTGTACCTCATGCAGCGTCCCACCGCGCATCTGGTCGACTTTAGGTTCCGCACGCACCGCGAGGGCGATGCCGCTCTGATCACGCTCGATACGGTTGCCGAGGGCGCAAGTCGCGTCGTGTATACGCTCAGCGATGGCCAGAATGTGGTCGCTACGGGCGAGTGCGTCGACGGCCATGCCGAGTGCAGCGTTGCCGATGCCCACTTCTGGAACCCCGAGGACCCCTTCCTCTATGACCTTACGCTTGAGGTCTACGACGGCGACGAGGTCAGCGAGTACGTTCCGCATCGCCAAGGCCTTGCCGAGGTGACGGTCGAGGGCAATCATATCTACCTCAACGGCACCTACTTTAAGATGCATGGCGTCAACCGCCACGACCACGACGATCACAAGGGCCGCGCCGTGGGTCTCGAGCGCATGCGCCGCGACCTGGAGCTCATGAAGCAGCACAACATCAACGCGGTGCGCACGTCCCACTACGCCAACGATCCGCGCTTCTACGAGCTGTGCGACGAGTACGGCATCATGCTGGTCGCCGAGACCGATATGGAGAGCCACGGCTTCGAGAATATCGGCAATATCGCCCTGGTCACCGACGACCCGGCATGGGAGCCGGCCTACGTCGACCGCATTGAGCGCCTGGTGATGCAGGAGCGCAATCACGCCTGCATCATTATGTGGTCGATGGGCAACGAGAGCGGCTATGGCTGCAACATCCGCGCGATGTACGCCAAGGCTCACGAGCTCGATGGTCGTCCGGTCCATTACGAGGAGGATCGCAACGCCGATACCGTCGACGTTATCTCCACCATGTACTCCCGCGTGTCGCAGATGAACGACTTTGGTGAGCATCCGTTCCCCAAGCCGCGCATCAACTGCGAGTACGGTCACTCCATGGGCAACGGCCCCGGAGGCCTGTCCGAGTATCAGGAGGTCTTCGATCGCTGGGATTGCATCCAAGGCCAGTTTATCTGGGAATGGTGCGACCACGGTCTGGCTGCTGTGACCGAGGACGGCATTGCCTACGATATGTATGGCGGCGACAACGGCGATTACCCCAACAACAGCAACTTCTGCATCGATGGCATGGTGTTCCCCTGGCAGCAGCCGAGCCCGGGCCTTACCGAGTACGGCCAGGTCATCTGCCCGGTTCGCATGGCTTATGACGCCGAGGCGGGCGAGCTGACTGTCACCAACAAGCGCTGGTTTACCACCCTCGAGGATGTTTGCCTGTCGGCGGAGACCCTGGTGGACGGCGACGTGGTCTGCCGCAAGACGCTCATGCCCGGTGCGGTTGCCCCCGGTGAGTCCGTCCAGCTTCCGCTGGTGATTCACGAGGCCGCGGTAGGCGAGACCCTGCTGACTGTGCGCGCCTACACCATGGCCGCTCACGTCTGGTGCGAGCCGATGTTCCAACTGGGCGCAAACCAGTTTGCCATCGCAAACCATCCGGCGCCGGCCATTGCGGCTCCCACTCGTCCTGAGCTTACGGTCGAGGAGACCGAGCAGGAGATTCGCATTCACTCCCTCAACGGCGAGCTGACCTTCAGCAAGGTAAACGGCACCGTGAGCGAGTGGAAGGCATCCGGCCGTGACGTCATGGCCTCTGGTCCCCAGGTTGGTTTTTGGCATCCGCTCGTCGACAACCACGCCCAGGAGTACGACTCCCTGTGGAAGGACAACTTCATTGATGTAATGCAGACGTCCACCCGCAAGGTTTTTTGGAAGCAGGACGGCAATGCGGTCGTCGTTACCGTGAGCCAACGTATTGCTCCTCCCGTCCGCGCGTTCGGCATGCGCGTCGAGCTTGTCTACACCGTGCTTCCGAGCGGTCGCGTCGACCTCAAGGTTTCCGGCGAGCCCTACGGCGACTATTCGGACATTATCCCGCGCATCGGCATCTCCTTTGAGGTTCCCGGTTGCGATCGTGCCGTCGAGTGGTATGGCCACGGCCCGGGCGAGAACTATCCGGACTCGCTGCGTGCCAACCCGGTCGGTCATTACCGCACTACGGTCGACGACATGTTCACGCCCTACGTTATGCCTCAGGACTGTGCCAACCGCGAGGGTACCCGCTGGGTTGCCCTGCGCTCTAGCCACGGTGATGGCGTGCTGGTGACTCGTCCGGCCGACGCCGCTTCCAACCCGTTCTCGTTCTCGGCATGGCCCTATAGCTGCGAGGCTATTGATAATGCCAAGCACGTCTACGACCTTGTTCCGGGCGACACGGTCACGGTTAACATCAACGACCAGCTGCTCGGCCTTGGCTCGAACTCTTGGGGTTCCGAGGTGCTCGATTCCTATCGCACCCGTTTTGAGAGCTTCAGCTTTGAGGTGTCCCTGCGACCGCTGACGTCTGCCGATTTGGCTCAGGCGCTGGCACCCATTAAGGAGGCATAAGCCATGCATGTCTTTAACTCGCGCGCCGATTTCGACGCTCAGATGAAGTCCGTCAAGAAGTGGATGCGTACCGGTCAGGCACTCGACGGCGTTTCTGAACTGCAGCACGATGTGGCGTACTCTATCGGCGACTCGCTGGTGTATTGGTGGGTGAACGCCCACGAGGCGGCTACTGCCGATCTGGTCGGTCACCGTCGCTACCATGCCGTGCTCGCCCCGCTCGACGGCAATCTGACCGTTGAGGTGGCTTCCAAGGCCGATCTTACCTGTACGCGCGCCTACAGCGATATCGATGATCGCGAGCGCTTTGAGGGTACGGGGGAGACCGTGACGATTCCCGCCGGCGGCGTTGCCGTCGTCGAAATTGACGAGGCCTACCGTGTCGTGGCCGATGCCGCGGATCCCCGCGTCGTGGTACTGCACGTGACAGTCGAAGGTTATTCCTTCCCCAACAAGTAGTATTCGTCCGCCTGGACGTTTGCTTCGCGCCGTTAAGGGGGATGGCTTTGTTGACTCCCTTTTCCCCATTCCCCTTAGCAGGTGCGCCATCCGTGTTTGCACTTGCAGCTCGGACGGTTTTAGATGACATTTAACAGATGATTGGGAGGGCTTATGAGCTCTGAAAAACGAGGAACGATTGGTTCGTTCGCTCTGCTGGGCATGACGGTCGCCGCCGTGTTCGGTATCAAGAACATCATCAACAACAACGCGGCCATCGGCTTGGCAGCTGCGCCGTCGTTCTTCTTCGCCACGCTTTTGTACTTTGTCCCCTATACCCTGGTTACCGCCGAGTTCGTCGGCCTCAACAAGGACTCCGAGTCTGGCGTGTACGCATGGGTTAAGACCTCGATGGGTGGTCGCTGGGCGTTCCTGACGGCATTTAGCTACTGGTTCGTTAACCTGTTCTTCTTTGCGTCCGTCCTGCCCAACGTCATCATCTACGCGAGCTACGTGTTCTTTGGTGCCAACGCCGAGCTTTCGCAGCTGTGGATCACCATTATCGAGATCGTCGTCTTTGCTATCGCCACGTGGGTTTCGACCAAGGGCGCTAAGTGGATCGGCTCCATTTCCTCCTTCGGTTCGACCGCGGCTCTCGGCCTGACCGCCGTGTTCATCCTGCTGTCCCTGGCTGCTGCCTTTGGCGGCGTTGAGTTCGCTACGGCTCCTACTCCCGCTAACATGGCTCCCGACATGAGCAACTTCGCAACTGCGTGGGGCTTCTTCGGTACGCTTGCCTGGATCATCCAGGGCGTTGGCGGCGCTGAGTCTGTCGGCGTGTTCCTTAACGACCTTAAGGGTGGCGTCAAGGCCTTCGTGCGCACCGTCGTTATCGCCGGCCTGACCATCGGCCTTCTGTATGCAGGCGCTTCGCTGCTGGTCAACCTATTCATCCCCGAGGGCGGCGTTGCCATCTCCACCGGTATCTTCGACGTATTCGGCGCTGTCTTTGCCCACTTTGGCATTCCCATGGAAGTGTCTACGCGCGCCATCGGCTTGATCCTTCTCGCCGCCACGCTGGGCTCCCTCATGATGTGGACCTCTGCTCCCATCAAGGTTTTCTTCACCGAGATCCCCAAGGGCGTCTTTGGTAGCAAGATCGTCGAGCTCAACGAGCATGGCATTCCTGCCCGCGCTGCTTGGCTGCAGTTCGCCATCGTCGTCCCCATCCTGATCATTCCGGCCCTGGGCTCCGGTAACCTCGACGACCTGCTCATGATCGTTACCAACATGACTGCTGCCACCGCTCTGCTCCCACCGCTGCTGATTTTGCTTGCCTACTTTATGCTGCGCAAGAACTTTGACGCCGCTCCCCGTGGCTTCCGCATGGGTTCGCGCAGCTTTGGCCTGGTCGTTGCCGCATTCCTGCTTGTGGTCTTCTGCTTCGTGCTTATCTGCGGCACCATTCCGCTCGATCAGCCGCTGTGGCTGACGCTGGTCTACAACGTTGGCGGCGTGGTTGTCTTCTTGGGCCTTGCCGTGACGTGGTACAACCGCTACATCAACCGCCTGCGCGAGACCGATCCCGAGGCCGCCGAGAACGAGCTTCGCCCTTCCGTCCTCGATATGATGGAGTAGCGGCTAGGATTAATCTACGGCTGTGGAATAAATCGATTCCCTTTCCTAAGGAGGGGCCTTACGAGGCCCCTCCTTTTGTGTTTTGGAGCATGGTTTTGGACCCTGTGGTCAAAAAATACCAAATATGAGTACTGTTGCAAAAGAGGTGTCATATTTTTCGGCCTGTTCTGAGCGAAAATGGGCTCAAAATCAATTTATCTAACCCCCTATAGACGCGATTCGATGGCTTCCAAAACATTAAAATCGGCCAAATCGGCCAATTTGCTCTCAATTCTGCTGCTACTAAATTTGTGACAGTACTCATATTTGCCACTTTTTGTCCACGGGGTGTCCGAAAGGGTCCTCGACAAGCATCTAACGCTACAATAACTACCACATGGCTGGGTTTGCCAGCCGAATGTACGATGTCGTGGGAGGGGACATGGTCGAGTTTACAAAGACGATTAAAGATCCGTTGGGATTACATGCCCGCCCGGTTGCGCTGCTCTATGACATCATTGCCAAGCATCGTTGCGACGTGTCAGTCAGTATCGGCGATCGCCACACGGATGGCCGCGATGTCATGGGACTCATGGCTCTCTACGGCGAGTGCGGCGAGGACATCATCTTCCGCGTTTCGGGCGTAGACGAGGCTTCCTGCGTTACGTCGATCAGAAATCTCTCACTCTAAGCATGATAGGGCGTGGTAAAGGATGGTCCTTTGCCGTGCCCTTTTGTTTCGTATAGGAAACTTTTTCGAAATCTGAATGGGGACCCTTTCCAAAAAGTTAACCACGTGTTAGTTTACTAAAGCGAACATAGGCGTGGTTAACTTTTACCGCGTCGATGTTGAGGACGAACTGACGTTAGGAGCCACTCATGTCTTGCGGACCGCAGATGCCGGCCATGCCGCTTTCGATGGTAAAAGCGGGCGAAACCGTGCGCGTGTCCCGTGTAAAGGGCAATGAGGACATGAAACACCACCTCAAGGACCTCGGCTTCGTCGAGGGCAACGAAATCCACGTGGTGAGCTCGAGTGGCGCCAATATCATCGTCACCGTGCTGGGCGCACGCTTTGGTATCGATTCCAAGGTTGCCATGCACATCATGACCGTCGGTTAGTCGACGGTATTTCTGTACGCACTGAAAGGGGGACAAGTAAATGAAGACGTTGGGTGACGTTAAGGTGGGCGAGAGCTCCACCATCGTCAAGCTTCACGGTGAGGGTGCGCTTCGCCGCCACCTTATGGACCTGGGGCTCATCAAGGGCACTTCGTTCAAGGTCGTGAAGGTTGCACCGCTCGGTGATCCGGTCGAGATCAACGTGCGCGGCTACGAGCTTTCCATCCGCAAGGAGGAGGCCGCCGTCGTCGAGGTCCAGTAAGGACTCGTGGCGCATATTTCTGCAGATAAAGTTAGGTTTTTCTAACTTAATACAGCATCTTTGAAGCACATTATCCAGCCTGCGCGGAGAAAGCAGCGCGGGCAAACAAGGAAGAAGGATTGAATGGCGGATTCTCAGATCCATGTCGCGCTGGCGGGTAACCCCAACTGCGGCAAGACCACGCTTTTCAACCTGATCACCGGCGCCAACGGCTACGTTGGCAACTGGCCCGGCGTCACGGTTGAGAAAAAGGAAGCCAAGCTCCTAAGCGACAAGAACGTTACCATCACGGACCTCCCTGGCATCTACTCGCTTTCCCCCTACAGCCCCGAGGAGCAATGCTCGCGCGATTACCTCATGAGCGGCGAGCCCGATGTTGTCGTTCAGGTCGTCGATGCCACCAACCTCGAGCGTAACCTGTACCTGGCGCTTCAGGTTATCGAGACCGGCCTGCCCGTGGTCGTTGCCCTCAACATGGCCGACCTGGTCGAGAAGAACGGCGATAAGATCGACACGGACAAGCTTTCCAAGAAGCTCGGTTGCCCGGTCATGATGATCTCGGCTCTTAAGAACAAGGGCATCAAGGAACTCTTCGAGCAGGTCAAGAAGTCCGCTGCTTCTAAGGGCCAGGTGCCGGAGCACAAGTTCGATTCCTCCATCGAGGACGTTCTGGACCACATCGAGAACAATCTGCCGGCAAGCGTTCCCGCCAAAAAGCGCCGCTATTACGCCGTCAAGCTGTTCGAGCGCGACGCGGACGCCTGCAAGCTCATCAACCTCACTAAGGAGAAGGCTGCTCGCGTGGAGCAGCTGGTCGCCCAGTGCGAGCAGGACTGCGACGACGATGCCGAGTCCATCATCACCGGTGAGCGCTATGGCGTCATCGCGCACATCATCGATGAGTGCATGACCAAGGCTCCGGCCAAGATGAGCACCTCCGAGAAGATCGACCGCGTGGTTACCAATCGTATCCTGGGCCTGCCGATCTTTGTGGTCATCATGTTCTGCGTGTACTACATCGCCGTTTCTACCTTGGGCGGCACGGTGACCGACTTCACCAACGACCAGCTCTTCGGCACCGACGGCTGGTATGTGCTCGGCCAGGGTCGCGACGCCTACGACGCAGCTGTCGAGGCTGCGGGCGACAATGCCGACTCGGTCGACCCGGCACAGTACGGCCCCTATGTTCCGGGTATTACCACCGTGGTGCACGACGCCCTTGTGGCGGGTGGCACCGAGGACGGCGGCCTGGTCGATCGACCCGGACTACGCCCTGGCGGTGGACGTCACCGATGTGGACGACACCCCCGGCTCGGAGAAGCTGGGCACCGTCCGCCTGGGACAGGGGGCGGCGGTCAAGGTGATGGACCGCTCGGTGATCTGCCACCCTCAGCTGGTGGAGACCCTGGA
>URDZ01000036.1:0-17306 GCA_900546725.1 uncultured Collinsella sp.
GGCCATGCGGAGCAAGCCGGCGGCCTCGAGCGCCTCGAGGAGCGCCGCGGGCACGTCGGCGTCGATGGCGATGTTGCCGCGTCCGCGGCACCACTCGGCCGCCGCCGGCACGTTCGCCGTGAGCACGCCCCACTCGGCCATGTAGCCCTCGGAGCGCGGGTTCGTGGCGTCGAGGAGGAGGACGGCCAGGCCGCCGCCCACGTACTCATCGGCCACGAGGGCGAGGCGGACCGCCTCGCCCATGGAGTCGAACTCGACCGTGACCATGCGGCTACCTCCTCCTGACGGCGCTGAGCGGCTTCGGGGAGAAGTGCTCGTCGCGCTCGACGGCGGCAAACCCCATCTGGCGGTTCAGCTCGGCCATCTCCTTGATGCTGAAGTAGCCGAGCTCGTCGTCGTAGCCCTCGACGAGGCCGAACGCCTCGTCCGTTCCGTCAAACTCGAGCAGCCACCAGTCCCATCCGTTCACGCACGAGAAGTAGTGGGCGTGGACGATGGGGTCGTCCGCCCCGTCCTGCTCGTAGAGGCTCGGTACCGTCTTGGCGATTTCCTCGGTCATCAGCTGCTGCATGTCTTCCTCCGTTCCGGGCAACCTGCCCTCAACATCTCGCCCCTGCGGGCAAAGCCGAATGGCGACGCCGTGCGTCGTCGTCGGCTTTGCTCCCTGCAAAGCCGCACCGGAGCGAAGACGGGTCAAGGGAGGTCCATGACGACCTCCACCAACCGGAGCGGAGCGGAAGTTTGTGCGGGGTCTCATGGGCCCCCTTGACGCGGCGTAGCGGAGGTGCCACCCGGCCGCGGAGCCGTGGCCGATTCACGGCGGACGCCGGCAGCCCACGCCCAACATCGATACCATCTGAACCGCTATTCACTTTTCGAGAGGAGCCATATGGAACTCGAAGACATCGTCTACGAGCTCGCCTGCCTTCATGAGTCGATGCTCTTTTGCTGCGAGAACCGGTCCGGCAAGGAGGACCCGGTCTTCGCGCATTACTGCATGGCGCTGGGAAGGATTGTCAGGGACCTCGAAGAGGCCGATCGGCGCATCCGGACCGAAACGGGCCGGCGCTGAATCCCGTCAATAGAAAACGCCCCTGCATTTTACTGCCGGGGCGTTTTTTAGAGCTCGATCTCCGCGATTTTTTTTTCATCTCGAGGGCCCATCCGAGCTGTTCCTCGATGTACCCCGGCCATGCGTCCTGGTGGCCCTTGATGGGGTGGCCCGCCTTGTAGAAGCGCAGCCCCGATGCCTTTTTCGCATCGAAGGTCACCGCCGTCAGCCCGAGGTGATCCTCGAAGACCCCGCTGTTGGCGATGGCGCGGTGCCCGATCTCCTTGTCGTCGTCCACGTACAGCTCGATGCCCGTGCGGCCCTTTTGCGTATCGATGAGCAGGGCGAGATGGTATGCCGAGACCCCCAGGCGAAGCGTCGACCAATGGTCCTTGCTGGGCTTCTGCGGGCTGAACTCCTTGAGGAACTCCGGATGGCCGCCTGCCACATCGCGGTAGGCCGTCCAGTACGCCAGCTTGACCTTTTCGGTCTCGCTGAGCCCCTCGGAGAGCTTCACGGTCTTGGTCCACTCGTTCGGCTGCTCGACCACGCCGAAGCGCGGGGCGGGCAGGGAGCCCCCGATCTTCCAGAGCTCGACCTCGACCAGGAAGAACCCGAAGTCGCTGTCGGTGTGCTGGTTGAGCCACTCGATGGCCTGGCGGTGCTCGTCGCGGGCGTGCGCCACGACCCAGATGACGACCTCGGCGCCCTTGCCGGCGGCATACGTGATCACCTTGCCGAGATGGTCGTGGTTGGTGTCCTCGAGCTGGTTCTCGATGATCACCTTGCGGCCCGTACCGGACTCCTGCGCGTAGATATCCACGTTGAACGAGCCGACCGACGACTCCGTCTCTATTAGCTCGAGCTCGATTCCGACCGCCATCCCGAGGGTTGCGAGATTCTGCTCCTCGGCCAGCCACTTGGTGAAGTCGTGGGCCTCATGCGGCCACACCTCGCGCAGGGGAACCTTCTGAATGGTGTCCAAGTTATAAGTCTTCATCCGTCACCCTCTCGACCGATAATCTGGCACCATTGTAGAGCCTCTCGCCATCAAACGACCGTAGCAGGAGCCCACGACGTTCGTCGACGTCCTTCAGCTCGTACGGGTACACGAATAGCAAAATATATCTCTTCTTAGCCATGCGGTTTCCCTTCCCTTGAAAAACGAACCACTCGATCCGCGGAGAGGCGCTATCAGGTGCCGTTCGTCAACGCCGCGGCGATTATGCCGCTGTCCGTGAAGACGAAACTGATGAGCTCATCTTCCCAAGGCTCGCGCTCCTGCTCCTCCTCGGCCTCCTCGAACGTCATCGGCATCTCGCGCGCTCCCGAAAACTCGTGGCAGATAGCGTAGAGACGAGAGGGCCTATCAGCCCACTTATCAGCCGGTCGGCCAAAAGCGTCGTACTGCCGCAGCTCATCCCCAACATCGCGCCAGATTGTTCGATACCAACCCGTTAACGATAGGGTCAAGAGCATCGTAGACCGTATTCATATTGCGGCGCCTTTGTTACAGCTCAGATGTCACCATTTTAGATAATGGGCGTAGCGACCCGAATCTCATTTCAGGCCAATTCGACCAAGAGCAATCTACGGTCTTGTAACTGCCTCTTTCCAAATAAGGCCCGCCCCCGGTGGGGCCCCACCCATGCCCACGGCATAGGCCCGCCAGAGCTAGAGGGACTTCGTCATTCTTGTCTGGTAACTCTCAAATAAAGCGCAGAAAGTGTGGAGGAGCGCCGAACGGTCCTGCTGAACTCGTCGCCAACCGGCGTCAACCAGTGTGGAGATGGTTCAAGCAGGCATCCTGTTCGAAAAATGCCGTTATTAATTGATTTCGACCAAAATTCGACCAAGATTGAAAGTCAAAAAAGAAACAGCCCAGAGAAACAATGCCTCTGAGCTGCTAAAAGTCTTGGTCGCGGGGGCAGGATTTGAACCTACGACCTCCGGGTTATGAGCCCGGCGAGCTACCAGACTGCTCCACCCCGCAATGTCTGGGCGCCTCATGTGCGCAAGAAAGAATATTACGCGGGAGTTCGGTAAACGGCAAGGAAAATCTCGTAGAGCATAATTCCTTCATATTTAAACCCCTCAGCCCCTATCACCGTAAACGAATCGCAGCCGAGCGCCGTCGGCGGCGCGTATACAATGGTGCGCGTCCTTTTATGCCAACACCGGGAGTAGACATGCTGCTCGCTATCGATATGGGAAACACGCAGACGGCCATGGGCCTGTTTGACGGAGACGAGTTGGTGCAGTCGTGGCGTATGCCCACCGACCGCTCCTATACCGCCGACGAGGTCCATGTGCGCCTGATGGGTTTCTTCAAGATGTACGGCCTTTCGCTCGACGCGGTCGACGCGATCGCCTTTGCAGGCGTGGTGCCGCAGCTCTCGCGCGAATGGCACGCCGTGGCCGACCGCATTGCCGCAGACGCCATCGTCATCGGACCGCAGACGGCCGCGGTGACCAAGCTGCGCGCGGCGCGTCCCCAGGCCGTAGGCGCCGATCGCGTCGCTAACGCCGTTGCGGCCGAAACTTTCTACGGCGCGCCGGCAATCGTGGTGGACTTTGGCACCGCGACCAATATCGACGTCATCGATGAGGACGGTTATTACATTGGCGGAGCGATTGCGCCGGGCATCCGCATTTCGATGGACGCGCTCGCCGCCCGAGCCGCCAAGCTCGCCAGCGTTCCGCTCGAGGCGCCCGAGCACGCCATCGGCCGCGATACCGAGGAGTGCATCAAGGTCGGCGCCGTAACGGGCGCCGCCGCCATGGCTGAGGGCCTGGTCGCGCGCATGAAGCGCGAGCTGGGCCGCGAGGATGCCACCGTTATCGCCACGGGCGGCCTCGCCAGCATCGTCGCCGATTCGACCGACGCCTTCGACATAGTCGACGGCCAACTCACCATCAAAGGCATCTGCGAAATCTACCGCCGCATGCAGGAGTTAGCGTAGGCTCTGGCGAAGCCGAGACGCTACAGTCCGCGAATTCGTACAGCCTCGGGCGGAAACTCCTGCTCGCCGGCATCGGTCTTGATGGTCGCTCGGCCCCAGATGTCCAGGCCCGCAAACACACCGACCGCAAGCGGCAAACCGTTGGGCGACACCGCCGCAACTTGGCGGCCCAGCAGCGGCACCATGTCGAAGTACTCGCCCAGCACGGGAGCCAGCGGCCCCGCGGCGCCTTGCGGCGTGTTGGCAACAACCGCCCAGGCGTCCACGCGGGCCAGCATGGCGGCGGCCAGCGCCTCGACCAGCGCTTCGTCAGCCACACCCACACCGAGCTCGCTCAACGCCGAACGCTCAATATCCACCGTCACGGCACCGAACATGCCCGCAGCACCGGCACCGCCGTTCACGGCAACACGCGCGAGCGACGTCTCAAACGCAGGCGCACCGCACACGATATCGCTCGGCCACTGGATACCCACCTTACCGGCAAGGCCCAACCCCGGCGTCGAAGCCGTGCCCACGAGCGCGTCCATCATGCCCATCGCGGCCACAAACGGCAGGCCGTGGAAGGCATGCATGTTCACATCCGGACGCACGACCAGCGAAAACGTCAGCGAAGCATCGCCCGCGCTCCACGCGCACCAGCCCGCGGACACGCCCTCGCGGCCCGCGTCGCGCGCCGCGTCGAGCTCGGTGCCGGCGGCAACAGCATTCATCTCGATCATCTACATACGCCCCAATTCGCCCACGATATGACCCACGCGGTCCTCGGGCTCCTTGACCTCGACGCCGTTGTAGCGGAAGAACCGCGCCGGGTCGTGCATCAGGTCCTCGAGCGGCACCAGCACAAAGTCGCGCTCGCCAATGAGCGGATGCGGCAGGCGCAGCTTTTTGCCGCCGTGGGTCTCGCCGTCCATCCACAGCAGGTCCAGGTCGATGGTGCGCGGGCCGTTGACCTTGACCTTTTTGGAGCGGTCGCGCCCCAGCTCGACCTCGATCTTCATGAGCTCGTCGAGCAGCACCAACGGCGCCAGCTCGGTCTTAATCTCGATGACAGCGTTGGCAAACGCGTCCTGGCGCGTCTCGTAGGCCGGCTCGCTCTCGTAGATCTTGGAGGAGTTGGACACGCAGGTGAGCGGAATCTCGGCGATCATGTCGCGCGCGGCGCGGATGTTGTCGCAACGATGCCCCAGGTTGGAGCCCACGGCCACAAACGCACGGCGCGGCTGCGGCTTGGCGACGGCCCAGTAACCGTTCAGGAACTGCGCAAAACCCGCGGCGTCGTGCACGCGCACGATGTTGGCACCGGCCTGGATGGCGCCCAGGCACACGCCAAACGTGGCGGCATCGCGCGCGGCGGCCTCGGTCACGCCCGAGACAGCGCCCACAAAGCGCTTGCGCGACACGGCGCACATGAGCGGGTAGCCCAGCGACGCCATCTTGGCAGTCTCGCGCTGGATGACGATGTCCTCGTTAGCCGACTTACCAAAGCCCGGGCCAGGATCGATGCAGATGCGGTCGCGAGACACGCCGGCATGGATGAGCGTGCGGGCCTGGTCGGACAGAAAGCCCATAACGCGGCGCATGATGGGCGCCGAATCGGGCAGGGTGAAGCGGCGGAGCTGCGAGGTGGGCACGTAGGCTTCCTCGCGGCGGGCGCTGCGGCGCATCATGGCTGCCAGGTGGTCATTGGACTCCGATGCGACCTCGGTGGCTGCGGGCGCGGCCTCGGGCGCGGGCGCGACGGTCTCGGCGGCAGCAACCTGCTCGGCGGCCGGCGTCTCCTGCCCCAGCTCGGTTGCGGGCTCGGACGTGGGCTCCGGTTCGCCAAACGGCAACGAGGGCTGCACCACGCCGCCCGGAAGCTTGGCCTCAACCTTGGGCTCACCCAGCAGCTTGCCGCGACGGCGGCGAGCCGGCTTCTCGGCCTCACGCGCGGCCTCGGCAGCCGCCTCGCGCGCCTTCTCGGCAACAAACGCCGCTGCCGAGGTATCGAGCTGCACCGTTGCGTGCGTGCGGGTGGGCGCGGCGACCTCGCCGGCATGCATCACGATGACGCCGCAGGTGCTCGTCTTAACAAACTCGACCATCTTGGGATCGGTGAAGCCGGTCACGTCGTTGACGATCGAGGCGCCGCAGCGCACGGCCGCCTTGGCAACCGCCACATGACGCGTGTCGATCGAGACGATGGCGCCCTCCTTGGCCAGCGCGCGCACCACGGGCAGCACGCGGCGAGCCTCCTCGTCGGGGTTGACCGGGGTAAAGCCGGGGCGCGTGGACTCGCCGCCCACGTCGATGATGTCGGCGCCGGCGTCGAGCATCGCCAGGCCGTACTCGATGGCAGCATCCGGGTCGAAGTGCTCCCCGCCATCGCTAAACGAATCGGGCGTCACGTTGAGGACGCCCATGATGCGCGGACGGTCAAAGCTGAGCTCGTACTTTCCGCACCGCCATGTCTTGCTGTCGTTCGCCATGAACATCCTCCTAAAATGCCCACGCCGCCGAGCTTGGGGAGCTGGCGGCGGGGTCGCTTTGCACTCAGTCTTTCTATTGTATCCGCGCGCGCGGGCTAGAACGCAAACGCGGCCGCGATGTCGCAAGAAATCAGCAGGTCGGCATTTGCATCCTGATCGGTGGGAGCAAGGTTGCAAATGGCCAGCGTATCGCCGGTAAAGTAACGCGTAAGGCCCGCCGCCGGATACACCACGAGCGAGGTCCCGCCCACGATGAGGGCATCGGCCGCGGCGATGGCGGCAACGGCACCGGTCAACACATGCTCGTCGAGCGGCTCTTCGTAGAGCACCACATCGGGCTTAATGCGCCCGCCGCACGCAGGACACACGGGCACGCCCGCGGCGTCCTCGTGCTCGCGCGAGCAAATCCATTCGGCGCTGTAGACTGCGCCGCACGTCTGGCAGACATTGCGGTGGACCGAGCCATGCAGCTCGAACACGCGCTGCGAGCCGGCCATCTGATGCAGGCCGTCGATATTTTGCGTCACCACGGCATTCAGCTTGCCGGCGCGCTCCAGCTCGGCCAGCTTGGTGTGGCAGCGATTGGGCTTGGCGCCAAGCGCGATCATCTTGGTGCGGTAGAAGTCGAAGAACTCGGCCGGATGCGCCTCGTAAAAGCTATGCGACAGCATGGTCTCGGGCGGATAGGCAAACTGCTGGTGATACAGGCCGCCCACGCTGCGGAAATCGGGGATGCCACTTGCCGTGGAAACACCAGCGCCGCCAAAGAAGACCACGCGCTTGTGGGTGTCAAACAGATCCGCCAGCGCGGCGGAGGCCTGCCTGGGGTCCGATATTGCCTGCGTCATATGAGTCCTCCGTCCTTGTTAGTCGGGCAGCGTTGAGCGACGTCCCAGCATGCGGCCTTTAAGTCAGCATGCGCGGATCCCACCCCGCCCCTGTTGCGCTAATCTTAAGCCTGCCAACCCCGTCGAAAGGACACCATGCCTCAGACTTACACTTTCGCCTCGTGGAACGTCAACGGCCTGCGCGCCGTGCTCAAAAAGGACCCGAGCTTTATCCAGATCGCGCAAGAACTCGACGTCGATATCCTGGCACTGCAAGAGACCAAGTTGCAAGAAGGCCAGGTCGATATTGACCTGCCCGGCTATCACCAAACCTGGAGCTACGCCGAGCGTAAAGGCTATTCGGGCACCGCGGTCTTTAGCCGCCAGGAGCCGCTGCGCGTACTGCGCGCCGATGCGCTGCTGCCCTACGCCGGCGGAGGCGAGGCGGCCGTGCTCGTCGCCCAAGTCGCAACCGAGGGCCGCGTCTGCGCGCTCGAGTTCGACAAATTCTGGTTTGTGGATGTCTACACGCCCAACGCACAAAATGAGCTCGCGCGCATCGACGTGCGTATGGCCTGGGACGATGCCTACCGCGGCTTTTTGAACGCGCTCGAGCGCGAGACCGGCAAACCCGTCGTAACCTGCGGCGACTTTAACGTGGCGCATGAGGAGATCGACCTTAAGAACCCCAAGTCCAACCGCGGCAACGCAGGCTTTTCGGACGAGGAACGCGGCAAGTTTACCGAGCTGCTCAACGCCGGCTTTACCGATACCTGGCGCGCGGCAAACCCCGACGTCGAGGGCGTCTACAGCTGGTGGAGCTATCGCTTTAATGCCCGCAAGAACAACGCCGGCTGGCGCATCGATTACTTTCTGGTAAGCGATTCGATCGCCGCCAACGTTCGCGACACCGGCATCCGCGGCGACATCTTTGGCAGCGACCACTGCCCCGTCACCCTCACGCTAGAGCTCTAGCCCCAAGTAATTCCTCTAGGGGACAGAGGAAAACAGATCATGTGACCCCTCTCCCCCTATAAGGTGCGGTGGAATAGTTCCTGTTTGGGCAGCAAATAGCCAAAAACGAGAACCATTCCACCGCAAGCTCGTGAGGGAACGCGAAATGCCTTACAGCCCGTATTTCACGACGACACGGTTAATGCGACGGCACCAAGGCTTGTACAAGGCAGCCAAGAACACGCAGGTCGCGAGGCCGTGTGTGATATCGAACGGCACTGCCGTGGCAAGACGTGCCATGGCACCCGCCCACGTGAGCGGTTGAACAAAACCGATAATGTCGTAGGCGTTGATCACAACGCCGTACAGCAAACCCGAAGCAAAGCCGTAGGTCAGCAGCGCCGGCATACGCACGGTGCCATCGGCGCGATCAAAAGCGCCGGCATGCGCCAGCGCACCGCCAACGTATCCCACGAGCCCCCAGGCATACATCTGCCACGGCGTCCACATGCCCTGCCCAAAAAAGAAATTGCTGGTCAGCGCCGCCAACGCACCGACCATAAAACCATTGCGGCGACCAAGCGTCGCCCCCGCGATAATGGCGATGGCACTCACGGGTTTAAAGTCGGGAATGGGGCCAAACAAGATGCGCCCCGCCGCGGCCAATGCTGCCAGAACCAGCGTGGGCATAATCTGGCGCAAACCCGGACGAGATGCCTCGTAACCCGCAAAGAACAGCGCGAGCACCAGCGCCACCACAACCAGCATGGCCAATGCTGCCTGCTCAACACCCGACAGCAACGCGGCAGCCATCACCGCCGGCACCGCCAACAACAGCGGGACCTCCAGTTTTGCAAGCAAGCGCGCGACGCGATAATCCGTCATCCCATCACGCCCTATAAAACACGTTATCGGCAAAGAAGTCGGCCGGCGGCTCCATGCAGGCAATCTCGCCGTCAAACATCATGACGACGTCGTCGGCTACCTGCTCGGCAAAGTCCAAATCGTGCGTAGCCATGATGACGGTGCCGCCAGCCTTCGCATGGTCACGCAGGGCGCGGGCAATGATGCGGCGGCTGAACGGGTCTAGACCCTTGGTGGGCTCATCGAGCAATAGCAGTTCGGGGCCGATTAGCAGCAGTTTTGCCAATGCAAGCAGTTGACGCTGCCCGCCCGAAAGATCGTACGGATGGCGTCCATCCAGACCCGACAACCCCAAGCTCGCCGCACGCTCCCGCGCCAAGTTCTCGTCATATCCGCAGGTCGAGGCCCATTCCATCAGCTCATCGCGAACCGTCTCGGCAACCAGCAATGCTTTGGGATTCTGAGGCAGCAGCGCCGCCGAGGCCGCTCCGCGCACCATGCGGCCGCGCTGCAGCTTGGCGGTCTTCGCCAGCACCGAGAGCATCGTCGACTTGCCGCAGCCGTTACCGCCAACAACCGCATGCACCGCACCGGCCGAAAACGACGCATCGAGCCCACGCAACACCCAGCCGGACGCTCGATCGTAGCGAAACCAGCCTTCCGACAGGGTGGTAGCCGACCCGCCGTGCATTTTTTGGAGTATTCTGCTTCCATCCGTGCGCGAGAAGGCTTCCGAGCCGTTCTCGAGCGACGTTTGCGCCACAAATTCGGACGATTTGTCCAATTCCGAACTTTTTTTCGCGCTCGATACGTCCCCGGGCGGCTCCAGAGAACCCAAATTGTCCTCACGCCTGCTGAATACTCCGTTTTTTGCACATCGGATGGCACCCCACCCCAACATGTCATCGGAAAACAGCGATTCTCGGCGTCCCAAAGAAGACATATCCGCCACCTCGCGCACGCGACCGCCCTCAATCCGGTACGTACACGTCGCATACTCGAGCATCGGCCGCGGCTGATGCGTCGCCACAACAACCGTGCAGCCCAGCTCGCGATTCACACGAAACAGCGCGTGCAGGAAATTCTTCTCCGCAACCGGATCAAGCTGAGACGTGGGCTCGTCGAGCAGCAGCACGCGCGGGCGGAGCGCCAACACGGCCGCCAACGACAGCAACTGTTTGCGACCACCCGAAAGCGTGTCAGTATCGCGGTGAAGCCAATCCTCCAGCCCAAAGAAATAGCTGGTCTCAGCTACGCGACGGCGCATCTCATCACGTGCTAGCCCCAAGTTTTCCAGGCCAAACGCCATCTCGTGCCACACGGTTTCGCACACGATCTGGTTCTCGGGATCCTGGAACACATAGCCCACGCGCTCCGCCGATGCCCGTACGTCCATGTCGGCAACGTTCTCGCCCAGCACGCTCAGTTCGCCAGTGCGCTCGCCCGCCGGAGCGATCTCGGGCTTGAGCAGCGACAGCAGCGTCGACTTACCCGATCCGGTACCGCCAACAAGCAGCGCAAATGCACCTTGGGGAACAGACCAGTCGAGCCCCTCGAGCACCGCAGCATCAGCATCGGGGTAGGCAAAGCTCAGGCTCCGCACCTCAATCGCCGGCATATCCGGGCCGCACGCAGCGCCCGACACCGGGCCCCTATCCAACCGAGCCATCAGCCAAACCTCTTCTCATCAATCGCGTGCAACGCGCAAGGCAGCACCATCCAGGCAGCGTACACGACATAGCCCGGCCACGGCGCCGGCACCGAGAGCTGCGGATAAAACGAATACTGTGTCGTCGCGGTCCATGCCACCGCCACGGCAGCCGCGCCAAACAGCGCAAGCAAAACCAACGCGGCAACATCGCTGCGCCTTAGCCGATACCGCGCGTACGTCGTGCGACGCGTCGCGGCGCCCCACCCGCGCGAGCGCATCGCGTCCGCGCGCTCCAGCGAATCTTCCATGCCCCAGCCCATCAACACACTCGATGCCCGCAGGCGCGAGCGCACGGGGTCGGCCGGCGCGCGGCCCGGCACATCAATCGCATCTTGCACCGCCAGCACCGTGCGGCCGCGGCGCAAAAACTGTGGAATAAGCCGCATGCACATCGAGATCATGAGCGCGATCACCGGCGCGGCGTTACCCAGCAGCGCGAGTACCTTGTCGTATTCGAGCATCGACGCCGCGGCCTCAAACCACAGCACGCTCGCCACAAACAGCCCACCCATGCACAGGCCGTATACCATGCTTTCCAGATACACCGCGCGCATGCCAATACGGAACAGTTCCGTCGAACCCGAAGCGCTAAACAGCGGATTGACCAGCGCGATAATCAAAATCACCGGCAGCTGCCAGCGAAGTGCGCCCAGCGTGCGGGCAGCCCCACGCGTCGCAAATCCATACGCCAGCCCGCCCGCAAGCGACAGCGCGATCAGCACCGGTTGCATCGAGAACATGGTGAGCCCCAGCGTCAGCACTATATAGAGTGCCGGCACAGCCGGATGCGACATCGAGAATGCCGCGACGGGCTCGCCGCCAAACTCCTCTCGTATGTTGTCCACGGGCACCCCCGTCCCCTCGCTCAAACGACAGCTCCGCAGCACCGCCAACGCCGCACGCAAGCAGTGCAAACGCCATGCCGGCGGCGCAAGCCTCAACCGCCGCAATCCAATCGTTACGCGCTCATCATATGCCTGCGGTATCATATTGCGCCGTGTATCGTTTCCAAACACACGTCTCTATAACGTAACAGGAGATCACATGGACGCAAACGCAATTATCCTCGCTGCCGGCGAGGGCACCCGCATGAAGTCGAACCACTGCAAGGTTTCGCACAAGATCCTGGGCAAGCCCATGGTTCAGTGGATCGTCGACGCCACCATCAAGGCCGGCTGCAGCCGCGTCGTGGTCGTCATCGGCA
This sequence comes from uncultured Collinsella sp., assembly GCA_900546725.1. Lineage (GTDB taxonomy): Bacteria > Actinomycetota > Coriobacteriia > Coriobacteriales > Coriobacteriaceae > Collinsella. The sequence goes on from URDZ01000036.1 coordinate 12,046, forward strand.
GCCACGCCGACGAGATGCGCGCCCTCATCGACGGCGCCTACGCCAGCAGCGCCACCAAGGTCGAGTGCGTCGAGCAGACCGAGCGCCTGGGCACCGGTCACGCCGTGAAGGTCGCGCTCGAGGCCTGCGGCATCACGCAAGGCCCCGTCGTCGTGCTCAACGGCGACCTGCCGCTCATCACCGCCGACACCGTCGCCAAGTTCGCGCAAACCGTCGCCACCGGCGAGCTCGCCTGCACCGTCATGACCATGACCCCGCCCGACCCCTTCGGCTACGGCCGCATCAAGCTGGGCGCCGATGGTCAGATCGAGCGTATCATCGAGCAGAAGGACTGCACGCCCGAGCAGGCCGCCACGTTGCTCGAGTGCAACGCCGGCTGCTACGCCTTTGACGGCGCGCAGCTCGCCGCCCACATTAACGAGATCGGCAACGACAACGCGCAGTCCGAGTACTACCTGCCCGACATGCTCGAAATCCTCAAGGGTCACGGCCAGGCGGTCTCCATCTTCCACTGCGATGACTACCGCGACGGCCTGGGCGTCAACAGCCGCATTCAGCTCGCGCAGCTCACCGCCATCGCGCGCGACCGCATCAACGAGCACTGGATGGCCGAGGGCGTCACGTTCATCGATCCCACGCAGGCCTGGATCGGCCCCGACGCTGTTATCGGCCGTGACACCGTCGTGTGGCCGCAGACGCACCTGATCGGCCACGTCACCGTGGGCGAGGAGTGCCAGCTTGGCCCCAACAGCCGCCTCACCGACACCACCGTCGGCAGCGGCTGCGTCATCGATGAGACTATCGCCATCGAGGCCGTCATCGAGAACGGCGTCGACTGCGGCCCGCGCGCCTACCTGCGCCCGGGCACCCACATGCTCGACGGATCCAAGGCCGGAACGCACGTGGAGATCAAGAAGTCCACGATCGGCGAGGGCTCCAAGGTGCCGCACCTGTCCTACATCGGCGACACCACCATGGGCTCCGGCGTCAACGTGGGCGCGGGCTCCATCACCTGCAACTACGACGGCGTGCACAAGCACAAGACCGTCATCGGCAAGGACGCCTTCATCGGTTCCGACACCATGATGGTCGCGCCTGCCCAGATCGGCGACGGCGCGCTCGTGGCCGCCGGCTCCGTCATCACCGAGCCGGTCCCGGCCGACGCACTTGGCCTGGGTCGTGCCCGCCAGGTAAACATTGAGGGCTGGGCCGCCGATTACCGCCGCCGTCTGCACGAGGACGACGAGGTATAACGTTTTACCAAGCATCTAAGGAGCTGTTCCCATGGGGGCGGCTCCTTTTTCTATCGTGACCTGCGCAACCGGATGAGTGGTCGGTTCGTGTCCGTTGACGGTAAAGACGTTATCAAGACCCGATTAACCCCGTCGCGCGGTTACAATGCAACAAGGCATCTATATGGCATTCGATATAAAGGAGAAGGGTAATGCCGATTAATGATCCCGAGAAGTCGGAGAATATGCGCAAGTCCATCCGCGTGTATTCCGGTTCCTCCAACCGTCCCCTCGCTCAGAAGATCGCTGAGTACCTTGGGGTCGAGCTTTCGGGCCTTACGCTAAAGCAGTTCGCCAATGGTGAGATTTACGCCCGCTACGACGAGACCGTCCGCGGCGCCGACGTCTTCCTGATTCAGTCCGTGGCCGGCGGCAACGTCAACGACATGCTCATGGAGCTGCTCATCGCCACCGACGCTGCCAAGCGCGCATCCGCCCGCTCCATCACCGCCGTCATCACCCACTACGGCTATGCCCGCCAGGACCGCAAGGCCGGCCCGCGCGAGCCCATCACCGCCCGCCTCGTCGCCAACCTGCTCGAGCGCGCTGGCGTCAACCGCATCATCACCCTCGACCTGCACCAGGGCCAGATTCAGGGCTTCTTCGATATCCCGGTTAACCACCTGTCCGCGCTGCCGCTGTTTGGCCAGTACTACAACGACATGCACTTCGACACCGACAACCTGGTTGTCGTCTCCCCCGATGTGGGCCGCGCCAAGGCCGCCAAGAAGCTGTCCGACATGCTCGGCTGCGACCTGGCCATCGCCCACAAGGGCCGTCCGCGCCACAACGCCGCCGAGGTCATGGGCATCATCGGTGACATCAAGGGCAAGACCTGCATCATCAACGACGACATGATCGACACCGCTGGCACCCTGTGCGCCAACGTCAAGGAGCTCAAGGCTATGGGCGCTGGCGACATCTACGTCTGCGCCACCCACGGCATCTTCTCCGGTCCGGCCATCGAGCGTCTGAACGACGCCCCGATCGTCGAGTGCCTCGTCACCGACGCCATTCCCGTCGAGGTCGGCGGCAAAATCAAGACCATCTCGGTCGCCGAGGAGTTCGCTCAGGCCATCTCCGCCGTTTACCACGAGGAGCCCGTCTCCACGCTCGTCGGCGGCGACTTCGCGCTGTAATCCAGCGTGCATCTCATCATCTTTGGTGTTTTTAAAGGGTCGGAAGCTCGCTTCCGACCCTTTTTCTACCCCTCGACAACCTTCCCTGGACAATTAGTTCAGATACGTATTTTTTTAAAGCTCCAAAGGCCGTTCTGAGCCTTCTGAGCTCCCCGGCGAACGCCATACTGCCCAAAGCTCATCGCTTTCGAGTACGACCGCCGCATATTTACCCTCAAATCGCCCTCGAAAGCCCTTAGAAACGCCTCGAACGCCCGCCGTCTTATACGTATCTGAACTAACTGTCCAGTAGCTATCGTCAACCTTCGCGGCAGAGCTCAATTTCCTGCAATCCCCTCAACCGATTCCACCGATTTCATAACACCCAGCCGTTCATGGCGCGCAGCGCCCCGCTGAGCGAAAAGAACGGTATGGCGGTCGCATTCTGCCGCCAACTTAGTACGTTATAGCTATGACGACCGTGATTTCACATCTCTCCGCCCTCCGCGCAATTCGTCGCGCACGACGGGCGTACTCTGCCCTACCCTGGGACTCCGTTGATAGCGAACAGCAAGCACAGGCCTTGGCTGGCTGCATTCCCAACAATGACGCGATAGACTTTGGCGCACTTTCGATACTCGACGCCTGGAATGAAGATGATTCCGAACTGCTCGATCTTCTCGTTTCAAACGAAGACAACAGGCGCCGCGACAAGCGACTTCTTCAGCATATTCTCTCCACTCCTCTTCCTGAAGGTGCAATTATGCACGTCGAGGCCGACATCTACGCAACGTCTCCTGCCATGACAGCCATGCTTTGTTCCAAAAATGAATCAGTCGCCAAAACCTTGATGCTCCTTATGGAGCTGCTCGGAACCTACTCCCTTCCTCCCGGGGCAACATACCCCATTGCCTATGACGACATCTGGCCCAAGGGCGATGACTACGAAGCGATGGACGACCTCGATTGCCGGGGCGACCAGTCGGCGACCGAACAGCAGAACGAAACCCGCTACGAACAGGCACACTACAAATGCGAGCCCGCCACGACCATCGAAGATCTCGAGACTGTTGCACAGCTTGCCAAAAGCAGCTCATACACCTCGTTTCGCACGGCAGTCAAGCTCGCCCGACCCGGATCTGCATCCCCAGCCGAATCCCTAATGTTTGCCGTTCTCGGAGCGCCCATGCGCTTTGGCGGATTCGGATGTTGCAGCCTGCCCATGGGAGGCCTGCTACTCAACTATCGAATCGACTTCGACACTCTTGCGGTCAACATGTCCTCCGGCATCCCTTACGCCATCTGCGACCTATATTGCCCGGCCGCCGGAGTCGACAACGAATACAACGGAATTGGGCATGAGCTTCAAAACGCTCGCATCCACGATGGCAATCGAAATAATGGCCTCAAGGCAATGGGCATCCACGTCCTGGTTATCAATCGCGACCAAATGAAAGACCTTGTTGCACTCGAAGCCTTCGCCCAAACGATGCATCGACTCGCGGGAGTCCGATTCCGATACCGTATCAAGGGCTATCGCAAGCGTCAGGCCGCTTGGCTCAACGCCCTGCGGGCCGGAATCGGCCTTGCGCCGGTCTAAACGGCGAATCACCCGTGCACCGTCGAGCAGGGCTGGACAGTTAGTTCAAATACGTATAAATGGACACATTGAATTAGGCTGTTTTGCAGTTATCTCTATACCATTCGCCCGATTTGAAGGCAGGGTAGACTTCAAAACAGCGTCATATGGACTAACTAAAGCTCCAAAAACAACGTATCGGCATTGAATTGAGCACTTCGAGTCCTCAGAACTTATACGTATCTGAACTAACTGTCCACCTCGATTTCGACGGCCGTCCAAACGCCCTCAAATAACCTCAATTGCCCTCCATTTGACAGCGGCAACAGGGTCGCTCACCATAGCAGGCGACAAATCAACGAAAGGATGAACATGGCAGCTGCACAGCCGCTTAAGATTCGCATGGTTGCCGGACTTGGCAACCCTGGCGATGAGTATGCCGAGACCCGCCACAACGCTGGCTTCAAAGCGATCGACGAGTTGGCCCGTCAGGCCGGCGTCACGTACTGGAAAAACCAGGCCGGCGCCGAGGTCGCGCTCATCAACATCAACGATCCCGAGGAAGAGGGCGGTAAGCGCCAGATTGTACTGGTCAAGCCGCAGTCGTATATGAATACCTCGGGTGGCCCCATCTCCAAGCTCTGCCGCGAGTACAAGATCAAGGCCGAGGAGCTGCTCGTAATCCACGACGAGCTCGACATTCCCGCCGGCGACGTACGTGTTAAGGTGGGCGGTGGCCACGCCGGTCACAACGGCCTGCGCTCCATCATCGACAAGATGGGCAGCCGCGACTTCAGCCGCATCCGCACCGGCATCGGCAACCCTCCCGGCAAGATGGCCGTCGCCGACTACGTGCTTAAGCAGCTGCGCGCCCGCGAGGCCGAGGATTTCCAGGACACCTGCGCCCGCGCCGCAGATGCCGCCGGTCTGGCAATCGTGCACGGCGTGATCTATGCCCGCGACCACGTCAACGGCGCCGCCTCCGCCAACGGCAAGCACTAAAACCTATCATTTAGGGATAGGTTTATTTTGGCAGGTTTTAACTGCGGAAACGCCGCAGCGGCCGCATCGCAATAAACCGCGCACCGCCATACACACATAGCACCCCAAAGGGGGCCGACCTCATTGCAACCCGAGGCTGGCCCCTTTGCCGTTTTACCCGATAAAACCTGCCAAAATAAACCTCTCCCCCTTTGGTAGGCCAAAGTGGATAAACCGGTTGATTTCCGATCTCAGCCGAACACATTGAGCGGATAGGCCGTTCCCGCAGTT
>URDZ01000037.1:0-17202 GCA_900546725.1 uncultured Collinsella sp.
CACGGCGCGGGCGGTCGAAGCGATTGAAAGGAACCCCCTCCATGTTGAAGAAAACCCTCGCCTTCGCCCTGTCGGCGGCGCTTTTCGCGTTCTCGCTCGCCGGCTGCGGCGGAAATTCAATCGACAGCGCAAAGGCAAGCGATGCCGATTCCCAGGAAAAGACCGAACAGGCGGCCGATGCGCCCGAGGGCGCAAGCGCTGCCCCCATCACCGCCGACAAGGTGGCCGACGGCACCTATCCGATCACCGTAGATTCCAGCTCGAACATGTTCAGGATTGTGGACGCCCAGCTCATCGTGGAAAACGGCTCCATGCACTGCGTGATGACACTTTCCGGCACGGGCTACGGCAAGCTCTTCATGGGCACGAGTGACGAGGCTGCCGCCGCGAGCGAGGCCGACTTCATCCCCTATGTGGAAAACGCGGAAGGCAAGTACACCTACGACGTGCCCGTTGAAGCGCTCGACGAGGACACCGCCTGCGCCGCGTGGAGTATTAGAAAAGAGCAGTGGTACGACCGCACGCTCGTGTTCGAATCCGCCGGCGTCGATCTGCGCGCCGACGCACTGAAGTAACGCCATGCGGTCGATTCTTCCCAAGGGGGAAAACAGAAAGCGCCACAGAATCGCGGCGCGCGCGATCGCCTGCGTTCTCGTCGCCCTGCTCGCGCTTCCCTTCGCGGGGTGCAGTGCGAGCCCGAACGCGACCGGTGCCACGACGGGCTCTCAGGAATACACTGTGAGCGTCTCGCTTTCCGGCGGGTCAGGGCGCGCAAGCATCGCCTCGCCCACCACAATTGTGAAGGATGGCGACACCTACACCGCGACCATCACCTGGTCGAGTTCGAACTACGACAAGATGACCGTCGACGGCGTGGACTACGCGCCCGTAAACGACGGCGGCAACTCCACGTTCGAGATACCCGTCACGCTCGACGAGGACATCGCCGTGTCGGCCGAGACCGTCGCCATGTCGACGCCGCACACCATCGACTACACGCTCCACTTCGACTCATCCACCATGAAGGAGAAATCGGGCGACGAAGCAAGCGGCGGCTCCCCTGCGAGAACGGCTTCAAGCGCCGCGGCCGACTTCCACAACGCCGATTTGGGCTGCGGCTGGAAGCCGACGGGGACGCTTCAGCTTGAATACGCCGAGCACTTCACTGTCGACGAGTTCGAAGGCGGCCTGCGGCTTATCTGCATTTCGAACGGGGAGCGCTTCCTCGTGGTTCCGCAAGATGCGAAGGTACCTGATGGGTTGAGCCCCGACATCGCGGTCATAAGGCGCCCTGCCGACAAGGTGTACCTCGTGTCGTCGGCGACGATGTGCCTGGTCGACGCGCTCGATGCGAACGACAATATCATCATGTCAGGCACGAAGGCCGACGATTGCTCGGTCGCGGGCTTCAAAAGCGCGCTCGAAAGTGGGGCGATCGCCTACGGCGGCAAGTACAGCGCGCCCGACTACGAGCGACTATCGGCCTCGGGCTGCACGCTCGCCATCGAGAACACCATGATCAACCACACGCCCGATGTGAAGGAAAAGCTGCAGAAGCTCGGGCTCGTCGTGCTCACCGAACAGTCGTCGAGCGAGCCCGAAGCACTCGGGCGCGTCGAGTGGATTAAGCTTTTCGGCGTCCTGTTCGACAAGGAAGACGAGGCCGCGCACCTGTTCAACGAGCAGAAGGCCCGCGTCGAACAAACGTCGGGGCTCGCGTCGTCAGGTAAAACCGTGGCGTATTTCTACATCAACTCGAACGGGGCCGCCGTCACGCGGCGGGCGGGCGACTACGTGGCGCAGATGATCGAGCTTGCAGGCGGCAGCTACGCGCTCGATGACGCGCAGACGGCGTCGGCGTCAGGTTCGTCAGTAACGCTCGAAATGGAGCGCTTCTACGCGACGGCGAAGGATGCCGACATCATCGTCTACAACGGCACCATCGACGAATCGGTTGCCACCTTGAACGACTTCGTAGGCAAAAACGCACTATTGTCGCAGTTCAAAGCCGTGAAGAACGGCAACGTCTGGGTCACAAGCGCCGACATGTACCAGCAGATGACTTCTACCGCCGACATTATCGACGAGCTGCACGGGGCGTTCACCGGCGATGACGCGAGCGACTTCCATTATCTGAGAAAGCTCGGCTAGCGCCATGAGAAGCCGGCTTTCCATGGCATACGACGAATCGGGGCGCGCCGCGCGGTGTCGCGTCGTGACGGCGCTGCTCGCTGTTGCCCTCATCGTGCTCGTCGGGGCCAACCTGTGCATCGGGAGCGTGCTCGTGCCCGCAGACCACATCCCCGGCATCCTTTCGGGCGGCGCGGCCAATTCCATGGAAAGCCAGGTCATCTGGGAGATTCGCCTTCCGCGCGTGCTTTCAGCCGTGCTTCTCGGCGGGGCACTTTCGCTCTCCGGGTTCCTGCTGCAGACGTTTTTCAACAACCCCATCGCCGACCCGTTCATCTTGGGCGTCTCCTCGGGCGCAAAGTTCGTCGTCGCGCTTACGATGATCGTACTTCTGGGCGCGAACCAGGCCATGTCCTCGCCGGCCATGGTGGCCGCAGCGTTTCTGGGCTCGCTTATCACCATCGGCTTCGTGCTCCTCATCGCACGGCGCATAAGTTCCATGGCCATGCTCATCGTGGCGGGCGTCATGGTGGGATACATCTGCTCGGCGGCGACGAACTTCCTCATCGCCTTTGCCGACGACCAGTCCATCGTGAACCTGCACAACTGGTCTTTGGGTAGCTTCTCGGGTTCGAGCTGGGACGACGTCGTGGTCATCGCGGTCGTGGTGATCACCGTGAGCGCATGCGTATTCGCGATATCGAAGCCCCTTTCCGCTTTCCAGCTGGGAGAAGCCTACGCGAAAAGCGTCGGCGTGAACGTCGCACGCTTCCGCGTGGTGCTCGTCCTTCTAGCGAGCATGCTTTCCGCCTGCGTGACCGCGTTCGCTGGTCCGGTGTCGTTCGTAGGCATCGCGGTTCCGCATCTCGTGAAGTCGGCGCTGAAGTCGTCGAAGCCCATCCGCGTGATTCCTGCGTGCTTCTTGGGAGGCGCCATCTTCTGCGCGGGCTGCGATTTGATCGCGCGCACGCTGTTCTCTCCCGTCGAGCTTTCCATCAGCGCCGTCACCGCTATCTTCGGCGCGCCGGTGGTTATCGCACTCATGTTGAAGAAGCGGGTGAGGTAGATGGGGAAATTCGTGCCGCAGCCCAAAACGCTCGGAGGGGACATTCCATGCTTAGACAGTCCAAAGCTCGCACGAAAGCGCCAGAAGGCACTTTCGGCTCGTGCGGAACTGCGCGCGGAACGCCTCCTCCGAGCGGAGTCGAACCTCGAAACCCCGGTCGAAACGCAGGCTGACGGAGCGCCGCTTTTCCGCATAAGCGACCTGACGGCGGGCTACGACAAGAAGATCGTAGTCGAAGGCGTCGATCTGGAGGTTCGCGCGGGCGACGTCGTGGCGCTCATCGGGCCGAACGGCTCGGGCAAGTCGACCATCTTGAAAACCATCACACGCCATCTTGCACCGCTTGCCGGCGCGGTCGAGCTCGACGGGCGGGAGATTTCCCGATGGAAGACGGCGGAGTTCGCAAGGAACCTTGCCGTTATGCTGACGGATCGCCCCCGGACCGAGCTCCTCACCTGCCGCGATATCGTAGAGGCGGGAAGGCATCCCTACACCGGGCGAATGGGCACACTCTCGCCCGACGACCATAGTCGGGTCGATGAGGCCATGAAAACCGCACATGTGGAAGAGCTCGCCGAGCGCGACTTCATGCAGATAAGCGATGGGCAACGCCAGCGCGTCATGCTCGCACGCGCCATCGCGCAGGATCCGCGTGTGCTCGTGCTCGACGAGCCCACGTCGTATCTCGATATCCGCTACCAGATCGACCTGCTGCGAATACTTCGCCACCTTGCGAAATCGCGGAATGTGGCTGTCATCATGTCCATCCACGAACTCGAGCTCGCGCAGAAAAGCGCCGACAAGGTGATTTGCGTGAAGGACGGCCGGGTCTTTCGCGCCGGCGCACCCGAGGACATATTCACGCGCGAGACAATTGGCGAGCTCTACGGCCTTCAGCATGGCACCTTCAACGAGCGCTTCGGCAGCGTGGAAATTGGGCGCCCACACGGTGATGCGCACACGTTCGTCATCGCCGGCGCAGGTACGGGGTCGGCTGTGTTTCGCCAGCTCATCCGGCAGGGCAAGGCGTTCTACGCGGGCGTTCTGCACGAAGGGGACATCGACTGCGAGCTCGCGCGCGACCTGGCGACGGAATGCGTGGCCGAGCGCGCCTTCGAGCCGATCGGGGATAAAACCATAGCCCGCGCCAAAGAGCTCCTCGTCCACTGTGCGCGCCTTATTGTGTGCCCCGCCGCCTTCGGCACCATAAACGCCCGCAACGCAGAGCTCGTCGAGTTCGCACGCTCGCATGGTATCGAGGTCGTGCGAGCGTGCGAAGGCGCATCGGAGGATTCCAATGTGGAGTGGGTATGATGAATTGGACACCTAATTAAGAGCGAAAGGTGTTCAAGATGGCCCAAAGAAGAAAGCGATACGACAGGCAGTTCAAGGTCTCGGCGGCAAAGGTGGTCCTGTCCGGGGAAATGACGGTCAAAGGCCTATCGGAGGAACTCGGCATAAAGGATTCGACGCTGAGAAGATGGGCCCGCGAATACGAGGAGATGGGAGACGGCGCGTTCCCCGGAAACGGCTCCCCGAAGATCAACAAGGACTACGAGATCGTGAAGCTCAAGAAGAAGGTCGAGGAGCTCGAGCGCGAGAACGAGATACTAAAAAATTTCCGGGCCTTCTTGAGTCAAGACCATGCGTGAGGTTCGAGTTCCTCAAAGAGCATAGGGGCGAGATCGGCCCCATCAAGAAGGCATGCGGGCTGATGAAAGTCTCGAAATCCGGTTTCTACGAGTATCTCGGCCGGAAGAAGTCCGACGCCCAGATAGAGCGGGAGGCGATCGAAGGTTTCGTCGTCGAGGCCTTCGAGCGGCACAAGGGCCGTTACGGCTACCGGCGCATCAACCGCGAACTGCGAAAAAGCGGCATCGTCGTGAGCGAGAAGCGCGTGCTCCGCATCATGCAGAAGCTCGGACTTGCCGGAAAGGGCGCGACCCGAAAACACCGCATCCAGAAGAAGGTCGAGCCGGGAGACCCTCGGTTGAACCTGGTAGAGCGCGCTTTCACCGTGGGCGAGCGCAACAGGCTTTGGGTGGGCGACATCACCTACATACCCACAAGAGAAGGGTGGCTCTATCTCGCAGCCGTGATAGACGCCTTCTCCCGCAAGGTCGTGGGCTGGTCGATGTCCGAGCGCATCACCGAGAAGGTCGCGATCGACGCGATGGAGCAGGCGGTCGGCAGGGAGGGTCCGCCAGATGACGGCAGCCTCGTCTTCCATGACGATCGGGGCGCGCAGTACACCTCCCGTTCCTTCCGGCGGTGTCTGGACTCGCATGGCATAGTCCAGTCGGTATCAAGGCCCGGCACGCCGCTGGACAACGCGGTGGCCGAGTCGTTCTTCAAGACGCTGAAAAGGGAATTGGTGAAAGAGAGGAGCTATGGGACGAGGGACGAGGCCAAGCAGGACATCTTCAAGTACATAGAGCTCTATTACAATAGGGTGCGCATGCATTCCACCCTGGGCTACATGTCTCCAGTGGAATACGAGCGGCAATACGCTTGAGGATCCTTAAAAGAAAGTCCAGTTTATCCTTCCCACTCCATGGATACGCCTAGGCGCGGCCCAAGAAATCGTCCGCATCCCCATCTGACACTATTTCACCGCAACTTAGAAGGTGTCGGCGTATAACGCTACACCCCAAATTAAATTGATTCGTTGAATAGACACATTCCAAATCTTTAGACTTCGTTTAATCTACAAGTGGGTATTATCACACACAAAGCACACGTGAAAGGATATACCCATGTCGCTTACACAGTCAGCAGAGCGTGCAGCGCTTAACAAGCTCATCGATTATCTCGACGACAACCCGCAAGAAAACATCGACAAAATCATGGACCTCGTGAACAAGCTGGTCCCCAATCGCGTATTTCCTGTACAGCGAGAGGCATTCACCAATGTCATCAAGAGCCGCGGCAATTGGTATGACCTGATCATGCGTGTGTTCAGCCTTAATCCCCAGATGCGAACCAAACTGCTTAAGACCCTCATAGTCGACGCCAACCTGCTTGCTTGGCCAGAGCAGGAAAAGAACCGCGAAAAGTACCAGTGCAACGTTCCGTGGGCCATCCTGCTCGATCCCACGAGCGCCTGCAACCTGCATTGCACGGGCTGCTGGGCCGCCGAGTACGGCTACAAGCAGAATCTCTCGTTCGAAGACATCGACTCTATCGTTACGCAGGGCAAAGCTCTGGGTACCCACATCTACATCTACACTGGTGGCGAGCCATTGGTGCGCAAGCGGGACCTCATCCGGATTTGCGAGAAGCACCAGGACTGCGCATTCCTGTGCTTTACCAACTCCACGCTGATCGACGAGGCCTTCTGCGACGACATGATTCGCGTAGGTAATTTTGTCCCTGCCATCAGCGCCGAGGGCAATGAGCACACCACCGACGCCCGTCGCGGCGAGGGTACCTACGCAAAGATCGAGCACGCAATGAAACTCCTGCGCGAGCGCGACTTGCCATTTGGTATCTCCACCTGTTGGACCAGCGCCAATGCCGATACGGTTGCTACCGAGGAGAACATGGACTGGATGATCGGCGAGGGAGCACTCTTCTGCTGGTACTTCCACTTTATGCCGGTTGGCCGCAATGCAACCCCCGAGCTCATGCCCACGCCCGAGCAGCGCGAGCACATGTATCACTTTATCCGCGAAATGCGTGAGAAGAAGCCGCTGTTTACGCTCGACTTCCAAAACGACGGCGAGTTTGTAGGCGGATGTATCGCCGGCGGCCGCCGCTACCTGCACATCAACGCCGCCGGAGACGTGGAGCCGTGCGTGTTCATCCACTACTCAAACGCCAACATCCACGATGTGAGCTTACTCGACGCGCTGCGCTCTCCCCTCTTTATGAAGTACTACGAAAACATGCCGTTCAACGACAACTACCTCAAACCATGCCCCATGCTCGAAAATCCCGACGTGCTGCCCAAAATGGTCGCCGAGAGTGGCGCAATGAGCACCGATCTTATCGAGAAGGAGTCACCCGAGCAGCTGCGCGAAAAGACCCAGGCTGCCGCCGAGGCATGGTCACCTGTCGCCGACCGCATCTGGAACGACTCCGACGATCCGCTATACGCCAAGCGTCACGAGGATAAGTCACAGGGTATGGCCGATAGCGACATGCACAAGTTCGAAAAACAGGGCCGCATACTCAAAAACGGCGATTAATGCTGCCCTACACGACAAACGCTCAGAAATGAAGCGGAGCAGTCTCGAGGCTCATCTTCGAGGCTGCTCCGCCTTACCATCAAAACAGTTTTACTAAGTTGCGGTGAAATAGGGACCAGAACGGCCTTCCAATAACCAAAACAATCCCTATTCCACCGCAACTTCTATAAGTTGTTGAATTATCGATGCTATTCGAAGCGAGATTCCAGACTCGACAGACCGTTGAGAGTCAGGTCGTTGGCGACCTCAGAGACGCGCTCGATAGGAACCGAGCCGTCAGACAGCGCCCACGTGCGATAGATACCGATAATACCCGACAGCAAAAACGCCAGATAGTAGTCGAACATCTCGTCCTTGAGACCTTGGGGCAGCAGATCGCGTTCGGCAATCTCGTGCTCGAGCGGCGCACGAAGACGAGCCATAAAATCATCGAGCGGAATGTTCTCGATCAGCTGACGATTGAGCACCAAGTTGTTGCACAGTGCCTCGTTAACGGTTTTAAAGAAGGTCGCCGCCGCGCCAAGAGCGCGCTCGTTGGTGTCGCCGTCCATTGAAGCAAGCGTTTTCTCGACCGAGTCGACAATCATCTCCACCACATCGACGGCAATGGCATCGAGCAGGCCGTCAACCGTACCAAAGTGGACGTAAAAGGTCTTGCGGTCGACATTGGCCTCGCGCGCGATGGCACTCACCGTAATGTCTGCCAGCGGCTTTTCCATGAGCAGGCGCTCGAAAGCGGAAAGGATGGCATTACGGCTGCGAACGATGCGGCGGTCAAGACGCGGTTTGCTGGTTGCCATGGGCGTGTCCCTTCGATATGCGAGCATTCATCAACAGATGAGAGATAATCTACGTAAGAGGATTATCCCCCATACAGCACAAATATGACCCGCATCATGAAGAACGCACGACTGCCCTACTGCGACTTAGGGTGCTTCTTCTTATTGAGTGCCGACGGAGATACGCGAATACCATCGCCTGTCTGGCGCACATAGGCTCTATGAGCCGGCTTAGCGGTCCCAGAAGCCTTCTGAGCGTGCTTATTGGGATCAACGGTAAAAGCATTCGTGGGGTGCGGCTTAGTGGGCACAGAGGGCGTCTGAGGCGCACGGCCGAGCTTGCGCATCACGCGATCCCAGCGTGCATGGATGCTCTCGTTGTGGGCGCTCTTAAGCCCCAGCAGGGGCGCAGCCAAAATGGTCGGCGCAATAAACGTAATGAGGCGCCACAGCAGATAGCCGGCGGTCGAAGCCGACCCAAAGAAATGACCCAAGAACAATGCAAAGCCGCCCTCGGCGCCACCAGTTCCACCGGGCAGGGGGACCGCAGAGCTCAGCAGCTGGACAAAGGCGCTCGCGGCCATGACCGAGAAAAAGTCGACCTCGTGGTGGCCAAAGGCAAGCATCAGGAAATACGGCACGAGGTAGAAAAACGCGAGTTGCAGCATGGTGATGACCACCGTGAGCAGCATGGACGAAAAGTGGCCAGCCGAAAGCTTGAACTTCTCGGAGAACGAGTAGATTTCGCCGTCGACAAACGTACGCCAGCCCTCGATCTTGGTGGCCGAAACGCCCATTCGCTCGAGCCAATTGATGATGCAGTGCGCGACGCGCGTGACGGTCTTGGGCATGAGCGCGACGGCAAAGATGCCAAGCAGAATGCAGCAGTGGCCGCCAAAGCTAAAGACGCACAGCAGCGTCATGTCGCCATAGCGCTCGGCGAAAAACGGCATGCGGGCAAGCAGCAGAATAGCGCCCCAGGCAACGAGGCCAAACTGATACACGATAAAGCGCGTGAACTGCGTGGCGCCGGCCTCGCCCACGTTTTGGCCTGCCTTGGTCAGGCGGTAGATCTGGGCGGGAGTCGAGCCCATCATCATGGGCGTCAGGTTACCAAAGAAGATGCCACTCGCCTCGACCGAGATCAGGTCGCGGATGCCGACGGGCGAATATGGGTCGAGCCAGACGGCGATCGCATAGGCCACAATGCCAAAGAACAGATACATGAACATACAAAGACACGCGACAACGAGCCATGGCGCCTGGACGCTCGACATTGCGGCCCAGAACTGCCCCATCTGCCCGGTTACCACCAGATAGACGATATAACCCACCAGCACGACGCCGATAAAGATGGCGCCGCGGCGTGCGCTCTTATTGTCATCTCCGCCCGAGGCCTCAACCTCGACCTGGGGCTTAGACGTATGCTGAGAGGACTCCGTCATGAGACTCCTTCTAACAGTCAAAATATCTTGGATATTGTACCCGCAAGGACCATAGACAGAACGCAAAGCTCTGGTTCAAACGGGAATTGCAGACGGTTGTTTGAAAATAAAAAACCCGGCCTTCCATAGGAAGTCCGGGTATCAGATGCGTGGTAGCCCGTACCAGATTCGAACTGGTGATCTCCGCCTTGAGAGGGCGGCGTCCTAAACCGCTAGACGAACGGGCCACATGACATCTGCACTGCCGTGCTGCGAGGAAATATATTACGGGACAAAAAACGTCAGCGCAAGAAGAAATTCCAAATTGCCGAAAAATTGTCGTCAGGTTATGGAACACGCAGGTAAACTGGGTAGCTAATTCAAGTTGAGATGGACCAAAAGAGCTTCGCGATCGTTGGGAATGTTGTCTTCGATCACGGCGTCGAGGGCGGAGTTGAGAAGCTGACCCAGTTCCGGCCCGGGCTTGACTCCGGCACGGATCAGGTCGCCGCCGTTGATGGCGAGCATCTTGAGCGTATAGGGCTCCCCTGCCTTCAGCAGCTCGTGCGCCATCGCGCGCATCTCCTCAATTGTCTCAACGTAATAGAAGCACGACGGGGCCTTGCCGAGCGTGTCGGCACGCTTAAGGTCCATGAGCTCGTCCATCAGACGCGGCGTATCGACACCCTCGCCCGAAAGCGCACGCATCATATTGAGCAGGCAGGATCGCTCGGGGCGCAGCGGCTTATCGTGGTATTTGATCAGCAGGCACACATCGCGCACCAAATCGTGCGAGAGTGCCAGGCGATCCATGATGACACGCGCCTTCTTGGCGCCGAGCTCGGGATGACCGTAAAAGTGGCCGCTGCCGGCGTGATCGACCGTAAAGCAATCAGGCTTGGAGGCGTCGTGCAAAAAAGCCGCCCACATAAGGCTCGGTGAGGGCGCGACGACTTCGCACAGCGCCAGCTCCCCTGCCACCGTCAGCACGCGGGCGATATGCTCGTAGACGTTAAACGCATGATAGACACTGCGCTGATCAAACCCGCGACCCGCTGCCAACTCGGGCACGGCGGCGCAGATGAGCTCGGGGTAGCGCAGCATGGCGTCTCCCCCGTGGCCGGTCGAAAGAATGCCCTCGAGCTCAATACCCACACGCTCGCGCGCCACGGCATCGAGCAGCGGCGCGCACTCGGCAAGCGCACGCTTAGTCTCGGGCTCAATCATAAAGTCCAGACGGCAGGCAAAGCGCACCGCACGCAGCATGCGCAGGGCGTCCTCGTTAAAGCGACGCTTGGGATCACCGACAGCGCGAATCAGCTTGCGCTCCAAGTCACCCTGGCCGTCGTAGCGGTCGACAAGCCCGCGCTCGGGATGCCAGGCCATGGCGTTGACGGTAAAGTCGCGGCGGGCCAGATCGTCCTCGAGCGAGGCGGCACGCTCGACACTCTGAGGATGGCGCCCATCGGTGTAAAAGCCATCCAGGCGGTACGTGGTGACCTCGATACGCTCGCCATCGGAAATAGCCGTGATTCCGCCAAATTTAATGCCCGACTCCACGACCGCGATATCAGCGGCCTCGAGCGCCGCTTTGGACTCCTGCCACAGGCCGCTACAGCACATATCAACATCGTGGCTGGGGCGCCCCATCAGGGCGTCGCGCACCCAACCGCCCACGTACCAAGCCTCAAGACCAGCCGCCTCAAGCGCGCGCAGGACGCGCAGGGAGGCATCAGACGGTTGCGTACCGTTGAGAGAAACATTGCACATGCCTATGGCCTCCTGCACTTGTGAGCGTTAATCGATGGTTCTCAAGAAGTCTAGCAAGAAACGAGAAAGCGCGCACACGCAATCGCGTCGTCGATTCGATAAAACGAGACAGCAAACGCCACATACGATCAGCGCACAAAAAAACACCCGCCTCGGAGATCCAAAGCGGGTGTTCGGCAACGATGTATCGATGCTGCTAGCAGACCTGGCGAACCTCGATGTGCTTCTTATATTCGTCCACCTTGGCAAAATCACCCAAACCAGGGCACTCGACCACGTTGGCGCCAGTGGCCATCGAAAGGCGCAGGGCGTCCTCGACGCGCTCGGGGGCGTCGTGCCACACGGACAGGAAGGCAGCGAGCGAGGAATCGCCGGCACACACCGTCGACAGCAGCTTGACGTCGAAGGTGCGGTTAGCAAACCAGATGTGCTTGCCGTTGGAGAAGTACGCACCGGCGCCGCCGAGGGTCAGCAGCACGTTCTTGGCGCCCTTGGCATGAAGCTCAGCCATAGCGCCCTTGACGGACTCATCGTCGCCACCGCTCACCTTAATGCCAAAGATATCGAGCAACTCGTCGTCATTGGGCTTGATCAGCAGCGGCTCCATGGCAATGAGATCTGCCAGCTGATGGCTCGAGATGTCGAGGACGAACTCGGCCCCCTTGGCCTTGACGCGGCGCAGGACCTCGGCCAAGAAGCCCTCGGAAGTGTTGGGAGGCAGCGAGCCGCTGATGACCAGGCAGGTCATGTCATCGAGCGAATCGATGAGCTCAAACATCTCCTGCTCGTTGGCCTCGTTGATGGCGGCACCGGCGTTGACCATGTTGTACTCGGTGTCGGGTCCGGCATTGAGGAACACGTTGACGCGCGTGATGCCGTCGGTCCAAACGGGCTTGACGGGCACGCCCAGGGCCTCGGCGCCCTTAACGATAAACTCGCCCGAGAAGCCGGCGAAAAAGCCCAGGATCGTGGTGTCAACACCGTAGTGATCGAGGGTGAACGAGACGTTGAGACCCTTGCCGTTGGGCGTGTAGACGGCGTTACGGGTACGCGTGACGGTGTTGGCAGCAAGGCCGTCGCAGGCGATGTTGTAGTCAATGGCGGGATTTGCAGTGAGCGTGTAAATCATGAATGTTCCTTTCACGAAGTAACGTGTTAATGAAAGTATATTCCACCCAACGGTAAAAGGCTAGGACAACTCGGTGAACGGTGTGGAAGCGATGAAGTACGGCAGAGCATCTCTCCCAATAACGGAACAAAAAAGGCGCCCCAGCCGAAACCGGGGCGCCGCATGCGCACGAATATGTCGCGTTTCGATTACTGACGATCGAGCTTGCGGACAGCAACGCGCTTGCTGTACTCGTCGACGTGACCGAAGTCGCCGATGCCGACGGACTCGGCAACGTTGGCGCCGGTGGCCATAGCGAGCTTCATGGCCTCCTCGACGTTGTCGCGATCCCTGTACCACTTGTGCAGGAACGCAGCGAGGGTGCAGTCGCCGGCGCAGACAGAAGAAACCAGCTTGATGTTGAACTCACGCTTGGCGTACCAAATATCCTCGCCGTTGGAGAAGTAAGCGTCGCCGCGGCTACCACGGGTGAGCAGCACGTTCTGAACGCCAGCGTCGTGAGCCATCTTCATGGCAACGCGGACCTCGTCGTCGGTGTCGACCGGCACGCCGAAGATGGCCTTCATCTCGTGATGGTTCGGCTTGATGAGCAGCGGCTTCTTGTGAGCGAGCTCCTTGAGCTTGTCGGAGGACAGGTCCAGGACGACGTCGGCGCCACGAGCCTGAGCGTGCTCCATGACCTGAGCCAGGAAGTCGGGCGTAGCTTTGGGAGGCACGGAGCCGGAAACGATCAGGCACTCGAGATCGCCCGCGGTGTCCAGGATGTTGTAGAGCTCCTCCTGGTGCTGCGGCGTAATAGGAGCGCCGGGGTTCAGGATGCCGTACTCGTGCTGGCCATCGTTGACGTAGGTGTTGATGCGCGTGATACCGTCGGTCCAGACCGGGCGGCACAGGCAGCCCAGGTTCATGACCTCCTCGACGATAAACTTGCCCGTGAAGCCAGCGAAGAAGCCGAGTGCGACGGTGTCAACGCCCATCTTCTTAAAGGCGAAGGACACGTCGAGGCCCTTGCCGTTAGCCGTGTAGCTGGCCGAGCCGGTGCGGACGTTCTCGTCGGGCTCGAGCGGAGAGCTCGAAACCGTCATGTCGACAGCCGGGTTAGCGGTTAGCGTGTAGAACATTTACAGTACCCCCTGTATATGTGAGGGCCGCGTGGCCGGCCCATTCCAACCACGCGGTTACCTCTGATACCAAATTAGCGAGCTGCGGACTCGAGCAGTGCCTTGACCTCGGCGGCGGTGTTGCAGGCGAGCGCCTTCTCGGCGAGCTCGTCGCACTCGGCCTTGGTCCACTGGCTGATGGTCTTGCGGGCGCGCAGGATCGACGGAGCGCTCATCGAGAACTCCTCCAGGCCCCAGCTGATCAGCAGCGGCTCGAGCAGCGGATCGGCAGCGGCCTCGCCGCACATACCGACCATGATACCGGCCTTAACTCCGCTCTCGATGATGTTCTTGAGCGAGCGGAGCACGGCGGGATAGTACACCTGGTACAGGTTGGAGATGGTGTCGTTACCACGGTCGGCGCACATGGTGTAGCCGATCAGGTCGTTGGTGCCGATGGAGAAGAAGTCGGCAGCCTCGGCAAGACGGTCTGCGAGCAGCGAAGCGGCGGGCGTCTCGACCATGATGCCGACCTCGATGTTCTCGTTGAACTTGCGACCCTCTTCGGTCAGCTCGGCCTTGCACTGCTCGACGAGCTCCTTGACAGCCAAGACCTCCTCGACGCAGGTGACGAGCGGGATCATGATCTTGACGTCACCGAAGGCGCTAGCGCGCAGCAGAGCGCGGAGCTGGACCTTGTACTGGTCGGGATTGGCCAGGCAGTAACGCACGGCGCGGAAGCCCATGAAGGGGTTATCTTCCTTGACCATGTGCAGATACGGAATCTCCTTGTCGCCGCCAACATCGAGCGTGCGGATGATGACCGGAGCACCCTTGAGCGCGCTGGCGACCTTACGGTAGGCGTTGAACTGCTCCTCCTCGGAAGGAAGCTCAGCAGAGTCCATGAACAGGAACTCGGAGCGGAACAGACCGATGGCCTCGGCGTCGTGATCGAGCGCGTTGGGCACGTCATCGGGGTTACCGATGTTGCAGGCGATGATCTTCTTGATGCCATCGGCAGTCACGGACGGCTTGCCGCGGAAGGCCTCGAGGGCTGCCTCCTCGGCAGCGAAGGCCTCGGCCTTGGCGGTGTAGGCGGCGAGCGTCTCCTCGTCGGGATCGGCCTCGACGATACCCTTGCCACCGTCGACGACAACGGTCATACCGTTGCGCAGCGCGGTGCAGCTATTGGAAACCGAAAGGACAGCCGGGATCTCGAGGGCGCGCGCAATAATCGCGGAGTGCGACGTGCGGCCACCGGTCTCGGTGACGATACCGGCAACGTGGGCCTTATCGATCGTGGCGGTCATGGACGGCGTGAGGTCGTGAACGACAACGACAGTATTCTCGGGCAGGACGGAAAGGTCGACGACCTCCTTGCCCAGCAGCTCGGCCAGAATACCGGTGCGGATGTCGGCGATGTCGGCCGCGCGCAGACGAAACATCTCGTCGTCCATGGACAGGAACATGTTCTCGAACATGGTCGAGGTGTCCATGAGCGCCTGCTCGGCGCAGGTACCGCCGTCAATGGCGGCGTTGATGGCGTCGGTCATGCCCGGGTCCTGAGCCAGGACAATGTGTCCGCTCATGATCTCGGCCTCGGCCTCGCCCACCGTCTCCTTCATGTGGTCGGCCTGAGCCTGGGTCTTCTCGCAGAAGACCGAAAGAGCGGACTGATAGCGCTCCTTCTCTGCTGCCGAATCGGCAACCTCGTGCGGCTCAAACGTCAAGTCGGGATCGACGGCGACCATGACGGTGCCGATCCCGATGCCCTCGGAAGCGTTGACTCCCTGATACATTCCCATTCCTCTCTCCGTGTCGTGTGATAAAGCGTTTTGCCATATCCATGACAAAAGAGCGCAGCTACCTTACAACAGGTCACTGCGCCCCCAAATATGAACTTAGTTGTTCAACATGCGACCCGTTTGAGTTCTACTCGCCAAGACCGCTCTTGATGAGCTCGATGGCAGCAGCCAGAGCCTCGGCCTCGTCAGCGCCGTCGCACTTGACCTCGACCTCGGTACCGCAGGGGATACCAGCAGCCATGAGGGCCATCGGGGACTTGCCGTTGACCTCCTTCTCGGGGGTGACGACCGTCACGTCACAGGCGTACTTGCCCATGGTGGAGGCGAACAGACCAGCCGGACGCATGTGCAGACCCTGAGGATTAACGAGGGTAGCCTTCTCAGAAACCATAATTGACTCCTTTTTGTGTTTAACCCCTGTCATGCATGTGGCAGGAGTCAGATTCACGACGTTGTTTATATTAACTCACATCAAACGGTTTTTCATTGTGTTTCAGACGAATTATTGGACAGATGTGTTTGTCGTCCGCTTGCTCGCCGGGCGGGCTGCGGAAACTCGGTCGGTCCAGAGTAATATCGTGCGAACGGAATTCTGGCTGATGACCTGTTCGCGACAAAGACTCGATAGGTAGCCCCCTCTATGCCCTTTTATAAGTTGCGGTGAAATAGGGGCTGAATTTGGGGTTGAATCGTTTAAACAGTCCTTATTTCACCGCAACTTATTTGGGGATGAAAAAGGCGGAGACCCTGGGGAGGGACTCCGCCTTATATACAGGGGGCGATGCTATTCGCGTGTTGCGGGATTAGACCAGACGGGCGTTAATCGTCTTGGCGATCTCGGCGGCGTCGGTGGAACCCTTGACGGTGGCACGGAAGTCCTCGTCCATGAGCGCCTCGGCGACCTTGGACAGGATCTTGAGGTGCGTAGTGCCGGCCTGGGCACCGGGGATGAGCAGGGCGATAGCCACGTTGACGGGAGCGCCGTCCATGGTGTCCCAACCGGTCACGCCGGACTCGTCCTTGACGACGATGACGGCAGCCTCGGTAATGGCGTCGGACTTGGCATGCGGGATGGCGAAGCCCTCCATCATGCCCGTGGTGCCCTCGGCCTCGCGGGCCAGGAAGGCATTCATCACGGCGTCGGCGTCGCTGGCGATACCGGCCTTGACAGCCTGGTTGGAAACGAAGCTCAGAGCCTCGTCACGAGAAGCGAAGTCCTCGGCGACAAAGACATTCTCGACCTTCACGAAGTCGGCAGCCTCGGCCTTGGGGGCCTCGACGGCAGCGGCTTTGGGGGCCTCAACCGGCTTGGCTGCAGGAGCGGCCTTCTGATTCTTCTCGAAGTCGTACTTCTTGAAGGCCACGAACAGGATGCCACCGACCACAGCGCCGATGAGGATCGCGAGGACCCAAAGCGGACCGTTCTCGACAACGGGCAGGACCAAGAAGCCACCGTGAGGCGCCGGATCGTGAACGTTGAACATAATGGTCAGGATCGAAGCGATAGAGGAACCGAGCATCATGATGGGCATGACGGGCCAGATGTTCTTGGTCATGAACGGAATGGCGCCCTCGGTGATGTGGGTGCAACCAAGGATGAGGTTAACGACACCGGCGTCGTGATCCTCCTGGCTGAAGTACTTCTTGCCGACAACGACAGCGAAGGTGGTGATCAGCGGCGGAACGATGCAGGCAGCGGAGACGGCAGCCATGAAGTTGGTGCCGAAGTTGTAGGTATCGGTGCCAACACCGGCGGCCAAAGCCTCGGTGAGCATAGCGGTACCGGTGACGTAAGCAGCCTTGTTGACC
>URDZ01000038.1:0-16881 GCA_900546725.1 uncultured Collinsella sp.
GGTCGCCTATCGCCTCCGCCAGCCTGTCGTAGCCCTCGGGGTCGGCCCTGAAGCCCCCGCTCCAGATCTTCCTCCCGAGGCCGTCGAGCAGGCACAGGACATGCACGTCCTTATGCGTGTCGACGCCCGCGATGACCGTTTCGCCTTCCATTTTCGCTCCCCTCGGTCTGCCGCCTGCTCCGCGCCCGAGCCCCCCAGACATTGCACTGACGGGAGCGCTACAATCAAGTTGGCTTGTCCGATTGTCCGCGCTCATGCTCCTATTAGGTCATGGCGGGACTCCGGGTCGCGGAAGCCGGGGCGAGACAGGTCGGATTTGAGGACGGCCGAAGAGGCGTCAGCAGGTCAGTGGGTCATCGTCCCGGCGTTCTGCATCAGGGTAGCGCTGCGACGCGGAAATCGCGCGCTGTCGACGCGCCCCCGCAGCGCCCGCTTCCCCCAAGAACAATTATCAGTGCAGGTCACAGAGGTGCCTGTTTTGCGTGTGCTCGGCAGGTCGCGAAAAGTCTACTCACTTAGGTTTACGGTGCTGGATATTCTGAGCAGGAACAGTTGAGCTTGGACGGCGCGTATTGCCAGGCGATGCCGGCACTTGCGCTATTCTGGCTTGAGATTTTATAAAAACCGCAGTAAAACGCATATTAGTTAGTTTTCGCCTCGTTTAGTGCGCTAACCGATGGGTTCGGTGTATTTGGCGCGGTCGGTGCGTTGGATGCGCTTGGAGACATGGAGCGGGCGGCCGTCGGTGTCGTAGACGTAGTCGGTGATTAGGATTAGCGCCTGCCCGCGCTCGACGTTGAGTAAAAACGCCTCGTTCTGCGAGGCATAGCACACCTCAAAGGTCTTATGTCCCTGTGCCGGCGCACGATGGAACTCCTGGCGCAGCGTGGCGTAGAGTGAACCGTTGATATCGCGATCGATGAGTGCCTCAAAGCTCGGTGGTAGATAGGTGGTTTCCAGGCACAGTGGCGCATCGTCCAGATAACGCAGACGGACAAGTTTGACGAGCTTGCTGCCCACGGCGGCGTCAAAGAACTTAGCTATGCTGCCGGTCGCCTTGGTAAAGCCCGAGTCCACCGTGCGCGTGGTGGGCTTCATACCCTGACCCTGTACCTGCGCCGTATAGCTCGAAAACACCAGGTTGTTCTCGTGGAGTGCCGGCGTGTCGGCCACAAAGGCGCCGCGCCCGCGCTCGGTTCGCACCAGGCCCTCGTCAGCTAGCACCTTAAGGGCATGGCGCACGGTGCTGCGCGATAGCCCCGATTCGTTCATGAGCTCCATCTCGGACGGCAGCTTGTCTCCGCGTGCGTAGATGCCGGCGGCGATGCGATCGCGCAGCGTGCCCGCCAGACGCTCGTATTGGGTCAGGTTCTTTTTTGATGAAGTGCTCATTCGATCAACCTGTATCTAACTTGTATGCTTATCGAATCAAGCATGTATCCAACATGACAACAAAACCGCTGATAATGGATTGTCGAAAACCTTACCAGCAAAATTTCTAAGTCAAATATAGCATACAACTAGTCGACATAACCAAAACATGTATGTAACTTGTATGCCTGTGATGAGCATCAAACGAGAAGAAAGGCTGATGCACGATGACTACTCAGGAACAGGTTAAAGACGTTGTCTCTCAGGTTTTGGCCGACAAGGCAGACAAGGGCGGCATCAAGCGCGTCGTATGGATTGGCGCTGGCGGATCCAACGGCGGCAACTATCCTGCTCAGTACTTTATGGAGCACGAGGCCACGCAGGTCGTGAGCTCCAGCTACACCAGCAACGAGTTCGTGCACGCCACCCCGGCCTACGTCAACGAGAACACCCTGGCCGTTGTCGTGTCCATGCGCGGCACCAAGGAGACCATCGTCGCCGCTCAGGTCGCCAAGGATCACGGTGCCAGCACCATCGCCATCTATGTTGACGAGTCCGGCCTCACCGAGGTCTGCGACTACAAGGTCCAGTACGACAGCCTGGCCGTCGACGAGTCCTGCATGGGCCGCACCAACTCCGCCGTCGTGACCATGATCGCCATGGAGCTCACGCAGCAGACCGAGGGCTATGACGAGTACGAGACCGCCATGGCCGCCTTCGACCTGGTCGATCCCATCTACCGCAAGGCCGTCGAGTACGCCCGTCCGCTCGCCGCCAAGTGGGCCGAGCAGAACGCCGACAAGCCCTGCATCAACGTCATGGCTCAGGGCCCGCTCTTTGGTGCCGCCTACGTCTTTAGCATCTGCAACGTTCAGGAGATGTTGCAGATTGACTCCTGCACCATCAACACCTGCGACTTCTTCCACGGCCCCTTCGAGATCCTGGACAAGCGCACCTCGCTGTTCCAGCTCATCAGCGTCGGCCGTAGCCGCTGCAATGATGAGCGCGGTATCCGCTTCGTCAACCAGTACGGTGGCGAGCGCGTCTACCAGCTCGACGCCAAGGAGCTCGGCCTCAACGACATCAAGGACAGCGTGAGCGAATACTTCAACCACCTGATCTTTGCGCCGATTCTCAACAACGTGTACATGCGTGCGCTCTCTACCGTCACCCACAAGGACTACATGACGCGCCGCTACATGTGGAAGCTTGATTATTAGTTACGGCGTTTTACCAAACGCCGTAACGGCTCGACGCTGCGCGGGCCGCATTTGGACAATCTGACGTTCAACTTCAAGGGCGCGACCAGAAGGTCAGCGCCCTTTCGTTTCACGTCCCCAATGACTACCCAATGAGTGTGTGGGCGAGCAGATTTTTCCGCTCGCCGATTTGTGTCTTGAAAAATGTATATAACGACTATAACGTAGTGTGAAACATATTGGAAACAATACCGAGGAGGCTGCGTTGAAGAAAAGCAATCTGGGCTATGTGCTGGTGCTGATCGCCGCGCTTATGTGGGGCAGCATCGGAATCTTTGTAAACGGCATCTCGGCCATGGGCGTTTCGTCTCAGAGCATGGCGGCCTTTCGCCTGTTGTCGGGTGCCGTCTTAATGGCTCCGGTCTTGGCATTCATGGGTTGCCAGAGAGGTGCTCGTGAGGGAAAGGCCTCGGGTCCGCTGGCCCTGTTCAAGGCAAGCCCTAAAGAGCTTGTTCCCTGTGCGCTTGTCGGCATCGTCGGTTTGGCCGCCGCCAACACCTGCTATTACGAGTGCATGGGCGAGGTGGGCATGTCCACGGCCTCGGTGCTGCTCTACACCTCGCCGGTGTTTGGCGTCATGCTCGGCCGCGTGCTTTATCGCGAGGACGTGACCCCCAACAAGCTCGTTGCCATTGTCTTTAACATCGTAGGCTGCGTGCTTGCAGTGACCAATGGCGACCTTTCCGGTTTTCATTTTTCGGTTTGGGGCGTCACGTCGGGCGTGATTGCAGGCCTTTGTGGTGCGTCGCTCGCGGTGTTTAGCCGAATAGCAACCAAGACGGTCCACCCGCTGGCTGTCACGTTTTGGGGCTTTGTTTTTGGCGGTGCGGTTATGGCAGCTATCGCGGCTCCGTGGCCGGATGTCGCCGCGGCAATGTCGCCACAGCTGCTGCTGCTGTTCCTTGGCTTTGGACTCATCCCCACAGCCGTTGCTTACATCTTATATATGCAGGGTCTGTCCATGGGGCTCGAGACGTCGAAAGTTCCCGTCGTAATGTCATTCGAGACAGTCGTCACCGTACTGGTGGGCATTGGTGTCTACGCCGAGCCCGCCGGCGCGATCAAAGTTCTGGGCATCGTTTTGGTGCTCGCGTCCATCGTGATTATGAACACCGACTTTTCCAAGCTGCGCAACAGTGTGTTTGTCGGTCATGTCGTTGAGAGCATGACCTTTAAGCCCAACGCGTGGTGGACGGAGAAATCGCAGGACATGGATCTCTTCCGCGAGCGCACGGGCATTGTGCTGGAGCCCACCGTGCAGGAAAGCCCCTGGTACTTCGTGCGATAGGGGGTTGCGCGCGGCGTCCGATCTGGGGTTATCCAGCCAGTGCCGGCCTATCCAGTCCAACGTTTCAAGTACGTTAAACCCGTCAACGGTCGATTTTCACCCGCGAACGGTCTTTATACTAATTAGCAATATAAGCAACGTATAAGACGTTATAATGACCATAACGAAAAGGAGGAGGCAAGATGAATCAGATCATTCTCGCATCTCATGGCGGCCTGGCCGCAGGCGCCAAAGACACGCTCGAGATGGTTCTCGGCGACGTGTCGAACGTCCACGTCGTGTCGCTTGCTCGTGACGACAAGGAGCCCATCACCAATAAGGTTGAGGCTATGATCGCCACGTTCAACGCGGACGACACCGTCTATGTGCTGACCGATATGCTCGGCAGCTCGGTCAACAACAACATGGTCGAGCTTTCCAAGAACGGCACGAAGTTCACGGTTATCAGCGGTTTCAACATCCCGCTGGCGCTCACGCTCGCTCTGAGCCCCGCCCCCGTCAAGGGCGCCGAGCTCGCGGCCCTCATCAACGAGGCCCGCACCGGTCTGACCAACCCCAACGCACCGGTCGAGGCCGCCGCGGCTCCCGCCAAGAAGGCCAAGGCGTCCCGTCACAGCTCCGGTCCCGCCAAGATCGTCCTCGCACGTCTTGACTACCGTCTGCTGCACGGCCAGGTCGTCTTTACCTGGACCACCAAGGTTCAGGCCGAGCGCATCATCGTCGTCGACAACGCTGCCGCCAACGATGAGATCAAGAAGGGCGCTCTTAAGCTTGCCAAGCCCCAGGGCGTGCGCCTGAACGTCTTCACCGTCGAGCGTGCCCTCGCCAAGATGGACAAGCTCAACACCCTCGGCGAGCGCGTCATGTTCGTCTTTGGCAACACTGCCGAGATGCTGCAGTTCTGCCAGGGCTACAAGCTTGACGCCATCAACCTGGGCGCCACCGCCAACCATGACGGTGCCGACCAGATCGGCGGCAAGGACAGCTCCGTCTTCTTCGACGCCACCCAGAAGGCCGACGTCAACCAGCTGCTCGACATGGGCATTAAGCTCTACGTCCAGCAGACCCCCACGTATCAGAGCGTCGACATCGACGCCAAGCTGTAATCAACCAGGCTTTTGCCTGACTGAAAGGAGAAGGGTATGAATACGTTCATCAGTGCGGTGCTCGTCGGCCTCGTCGGCGTGTTCTGCATGTGGGACTCCCGCCTGCTCGGTCGTCTTAACTTCGAGCAGCCCCTCGTTGGCGCTACGCTCGTCGGTCTGCTGCTGGGCGATGTGCCCACCGGCCTCGCCGTCGGTGCCGCCGTCGAGCTCGTGTCCATGGGCCTGGTGCAGGTCGGCGCAGCCGTTCCGCCCGATATGGTTCTGGGCGGCATCGTGGCCGCTGCCTTCGCATGCCTGACCGATGCTTCCGCCGAGACCGCCATGACGATCGCCATCCCGGTCGCCGTCCTGGGTCAGCTCCTCGGCATCGTGTTCCGTTCCATCATCGCCGCCCTCACCCATGTGGCAGATAGCGCGATCGATAACGGAAAGTTCAAGACCGCCTACCGTATGCACATCTGCGCCGGCTCCGGTCTGTACGCCATCATGTACTTCCTGCCGATCTTCCTCGCCGTCTTTGTTGGCACCGACCTGGTTCAGGCCATCGTCAACATGGTTCCCGAGTGGCTGTCCACTGGTCTTAACGTTTCGACCAAGATCATGACCGCCTACGGCTTGGCCCTGCTGCTCACCATGATGATCAAGAAGGGTATGACTCCGTTCCTGTTCATCGGTTTCCTGCTCGCCGCTTACCTCAACCTGTCCGTCATCGCGGTCGCTCTGATCGGTGTGTGCCTGGCTGTCGTCTTCATGGGCTTCAAGTTCAACGGTTCCCATGCAGCCGCCGGTGTCGATTCCGACTACGATCCGCTCGAAGACGACGAAGACTAAGGAGGAACACACTATGGCAACCGCAACCAAGGACGTGTCCCTGAACAAGAAGGTCAGCCAGTTCTTCTGGCGCTCCTGGGCCATCCAGGCCTCTTGGAACTACGAGCGTCAGATGAACATGGGCTTCCTCTACGGCATGGTTCCCACGCTCGACCGCCTCTATCCGGACGAGTCCGACCCCAAGCAGCTCGCTGCCAAGAAAGAGGCTTACCACCGTCACATGGCGTTCTACAACTGCACCCCGCAGACGAGCGCCTTTATCCTGGGCCTCACCGCCTCCATGGAGGAGGAGTACGCCAAGGATCCCGAGAACTTCGATCCCGATTCGATCAACGCGGTCAAGACCTCCCTCATGGGTCCGCTTTCCGGCATCGGTGACTCCTTCTTCCAGGGCACCATCCGCGTTATCGCCTTTGGCCTGGGCGTTCAGCTGGCTCAGCAGGGCTCCATCATGGGCCCGATCCTAGCCATGCTCATCTCCATCGTCCCCTCTGTGCTGATCACTTGGTTCGCAGCCAAGATGGGCTATCAGGGCGGCCACGAGTACCTGAGCAAGCTTCAGGGCGGCGACCTCATGGAGAAGCTCATGTATGTCTGCGGCATCGTGGGCCTTATGTCCGTGGGCGGCATGATCGCTACGCTGATCGGCGCCACCACCCCGCTGCAGTTCGCTGAGGGCACCGTCGTTATCCAGGACATCCTGGACGGCATGATGCCCCAGATGATCTCCCTCGGCCTCACCGGCCTTATGTACTGGCTCATCAAGAAGAACGTCAACACCGGTTGGCTTCTCGTGATCGCCATCGTGGGCGGCATCGCCCTCTCCGCGGCCGGCATCCTGGCCTAGTCGCGACTAAGCGCCTAACCGCTTTCCCCCGGGGGCCTGCCTGGCATCCCATACCCCAGGCAGGCTTCCATCCCCAAAATGCGACAATGGGACAGTCCCTTTGTCGCATTCTCAACGGGCCGGCGACTCGGCCCAAACCACGGTAACCCTGCGAGCGCCCGGCAATGTGGCGCCGCAAAAATTGAAAGGAATGTGTCAGATGTACGAGATCGACCTTAACCTCCCTAAGCAGATCGTCGCTGACGTCCTGTCCAACCACGAGATCCACAGCGTCGCTTTCGTCGGCTGCGGTGCTTCCATGTCCGACCTTTACCCCGCCAAGTACTTCCTGGCCAACAACACGGACAAGCTGAACGTTCAGATCTTCACCGCTAACGAGTTCAACTATGACACGCCTTCTTGGGTCAACGAGCACACCTTCGTGATCACCTGCTCCCTCGGTGGCTCCACGCCCGAGACCGTCGAGGCCAACAAGACCGCCAAGAAGCACAACTGCCCGGTTGTCTCCCTCACCAACAAGGCTGGCTCCGCTCTGACCGTCGACGCCGACCACGTCATCGTCCACGGCTTCCATGCCAACTATGCCGCCAAGGCCGAGAAGCCCGCCTACGCCATCGCTCTTGCTCTCGAGATCCTTCAGCAGACCGAGGGCTATGATCACTACGAGGACATGATCACCGGCCTCAACAACATCTTCGAGCTGATCGAGAACGCTGCTCACTCCGCCAAGGGCCTGGCCAAGCAGTTCGCTCAGGACTTCAAGGACGACAAGATGATCTACTTCATGGCCTCCGGTGCCTCCGAGAAGATGGCTTATTCTAACGCCGCCTTCCTGTTCACCGAGATGCAGTGGATCGACGCCGCCGCCTACAACACCGGCGAGTACTTCCACGGCCCGTTCGAGGTTTCCACCGAGGGTAAGCCCTACGTCTTCCTCATGTCCGACGGTGCTACCCGTCCGATGGACGCTCGCGCCCTCACCTTCCTGCAGCGTATGGGTGCCAAGGTCGCTCTGATCGACTCCAAGGACTACGGCCTGGCCGACGCTGTGCCGGCAAGCGTCCTCACCTACTTCAACCCGCTGCTGCACCTCGCCGTTATGCGCGAGTACGGCAACCAGATCGCCGAGGCCCGTCAGCACCCGCTGACCATGCGTCGCTACATGTGGAAGCTCAGCTACTAATCGCAAGTAGGTAGACCTTACTGGTTGATTGAGAGGGGATGGGGTTTGCGCCCTGTCCCCTTTTTGCTTTGGGGAGGACGTGCCCGTTGCGCTGCAAAACCCCAGATAAAACCTACCAAAATAAACCTGTCTCTTTTTGGCAGGTGGGAGGAGATGCGTATGATCAAGGCAGTGCTGTTTGATATGGATGGCGTGCTGGTCGATACCGAGTGGTTCTACAACCGTCGTCGCGTGGCGTTTATGGAAGAGAAAGGGTTTCACTTTGACGAGATTCCCGATCTTTCGGGGTCTAACGAGCCGGCCATTTGGGAGGCGCTGGTGCCTGACGATGTTGAGCTGCGTGAGCGTCTGCGCGTAGAGTACAAGCATGTCTACAGCCCGGTCCATCCCGTTCCGTATGCCGAGCTGCTTAACGAGCAGACGGCGCCGGTAATGCGTGCGCTGCACGAGCGCGGCGTGAAGTGCGCCATCGCGAGCTCGTCCTATCGTGAGCTTATTGACGAGCTGGTGGAGATTGCCGACATTGCAGACGTACTGGACTACACCGTCAGCGGCCACGAGTGCAGCGCGTTTAAGCCCGACCCCGAGATCTACCAGCGCGCCATGGAGGCGCTGGGCGTGGAGCCCGTTGAGTGCCTGGTGATCGAGGACTCGCCCATGGGCATCGAGGCCGGCAAGCGCTCCGGTGCCCGCGTCCTGGCCCTGCGTCCGCATGAGGGCGTCAACCTGGACCAGTCCGCCGCCGACACCATCATCGACAACCTCACCGACATTTTGGCCGCTTTGTAGCGTCAAACCACCGCGAGAAGCACTGACTCACGCGTCTTTTGCTGCGGATTGGCTTAATTTGTCCTCATTTTGGATTCGTTTGGCTTCGATTCGGACTAAGTGAGTAGACTTTTTGGTGCAGTACGAGCACAAAGTGCATCTGCTCTAGCAAAACCGCAGGTCACAGGGGTGGCGGTTTTGGGTGTGCTCGGCAGATCGTAAAAAGTCTACTCACTTGTAATTTGGGCCTTTGGTCGTGGGGGTTGCTGGCCCCGCTTTGGTTGTCGAGAGAGGGTGAATTGAAGCGCTCCCGCACGCTCCATGCTACAATCGCCGACATGCCCCACAATTATATCTGCCTTCGAAAGGAGCCTACGTGGCGAACGCCATCGATCAGCTCACGGACCGAGTGCTCGTGCTCGGCCGCCTTACCATCGTCCGCCGCGCCATTACTGCCGTGGCGGTCACAATTTCTGCCGTCCTCCAAACATTCCTGATCCAGGCGTTCATTCAGCCCGCCGACCTGCTTCCGAGCGGTCTCACCGGCGTCGCGGTCCTGCTCGATCGCGTTACCTCGCTGGGCGGCGTTCACATCGACATCTCGCTCGGCATGCTTGCGCTCAACATTCCCGTGGCGCTCCTATGCTGGAGCGGCATTAGCAAGCGCTTCGTCATCTTCTCGATGATGCAGGTCGTGCTCTCGTCGCTGTTCCTCAACGTCTTTCACTTCGCTCCATTTTTGGGCGACAAGATTATGCTCATCATTTTTGGCGGCGTGGTCTCGGGTCTGGGCGCTGCCATCGCGCTAAAGTCCGGCGCATCTACCGGTGGCACCGACTTTATCGCGCTGTGGGTCTCCAACCACACGGGCAAGACCATCTGGGGCGTTATCTTTGGTTTCAATTGCTTTATCCTGGCGATCTTTGGCTTTATGTTTGGCTGGGACAACGCGGCGTACTCCATCGTGTTCCAGTTTATTTCGACCAAGACCATCGACAGTTTCTATCGTCGCTACGACCGCGTGACGCTGCAGATCACGACGCGCAAGGCAGACGAGGTCATGACCGCCTATGTTGACCATTTTCAGCACGGCATTAGCTGCGCCGAGGTCATCGGCGGATACAGCCGCGAAAAGATGTGTCTGCTGCACACCGTTGTCTCGACCTACGAGAGCCAGGACATTATCAAGCTGGTGTGCGACGTTGATCCCGGCGCCGTGATCAATGTGTTCCACACGCTCAACTTTGTGGGCGGCTGGTGGGGCGGTCATGTCGACGAGCCCATGCCCACGGCCGTACCCGATCCCGACAAGCCCGCGCGCATGGCCAGCAGGCAGGCGCGCCTCAGCGAGCAGGACAGCCTGCAGCAGGACGACGGCAAGTAGGGTACCGGCATTTTGCCGGCCTGGCGCAATCCTGTCCGCTTGAGCCTCCCGAAAGCCTCGTTGCTTTTGTGAGGCTCTCGTTTGCCCAGATAAAGCCTATCAAAATGAAGCTGTCGCTTTTTGGTAGGGAGGGTGTATCGTTTTATCAATATGAGGTAACATGAAACTAGACGTTATATACGTATTAGTTATTTCAATATTTCGATAAGAGTGATTAGATATGCCTGCACCCAAAAATGCACCGCTTTACCAGCAGATTTACGACGAAATTAAGGACGCGATCGAGAAAGGTGTTTATGCACCCAAGGAGCGTATTCCGTCCGAGCTTGAGCTAGCCGAGCAGTACGACGTGAGCCGCATTACGGTGCGCCGCGCCGTCGAGGAGCTGTGCTCCGATGGCTACCTGGTTAAGCAGCAGGGCCGTGGCACCTTTGTCTCCACGCCGCACATCAACCGCCAGTTCCACGCTTCGACGCTGCAGACGTTTACCGCGCTGTGTGCCGATAATGACATGAAGGCGGGCGCGCATGTGGTCGATCGCCAGATTGTGCCGGCACGTCAAAACGAGATGGAGTTCTTTGGCCTGCAGAAGGACGCGCTGCTGCTGCACATCAAGCGCGTGCGTACGGCCGACGGCGAGCCCATTTTTGAGGAGAACATCTTTGTGCCGTTTGACGCCTACCGTGAGCTGTTGACGGCCGATCTTGAGGACAAGTCGATTTTTGCCGAGGTCGAGCGTGTTGGCGGAACGCCGATTGTCTCGGTTGGTTACCGCACGGTCGAGGCCGTTCGTGCCAATACCGAGCAGGCGGCCGAGTTGGGCATTGCTCCGCACGATCCACTGCTCAACCTGCGTGCCGGCTTTATCGGCCCCAATGGCGAGCCGGTCCTGATGGGTAAGCAGTACTACGTGGGATCGCGCTACGTTATGGTCATGTAGGGTTGGTTCCGCCGTTCTGACGAACGGCGGACCGGTCGACGCTGCAAACGCCCCTAAGCGGCAATCTGACGTTCAATCGTCGATCGCGTACCGAAGTACGCTTCCCTCCTCTTTCACGTCACCTTGCTCGCTTAGGGGCGTTTTCGCTGTCCGCCCTCTACCTGCGGCGTTGCCTTGCTCCGGATGCGGGGTAGTCATTGGGGACGTTCTTAAATGACTAGGTTGGGTAAATTACTTTTCAAGTTTATTTAATCTGCTTTGTTAGAAATTAAGCTGTCTAACTGCTTAAAGCAATCAGCAGCCTTCATCTGCAATTGAAAATATTGCTCGAAAAATCGTTCAAGAAGTCGCGGGGTGATTTTTACCGCGTCGCGCGTCAAGTGATTTGGCAAGTTCTTGGTTAGATATTGGTCAGTTTTGGGTCAACCTTGCCAAAAGCTTGACGAATGCAGATTTTGACGTCGACGAATGAGCACTTCAGGCAGGTTCCAAGCAAAAATCTGGGCTGATTCTCGATAATCGCCTTCAATCGTCCCTTGCCAAGCGCTGGCCTCGCGTACAATCTGCTCCGACATTCGCGCGCCGTCCGGCGCTTAAGAGGGGAGGGCCCCATGGCAAACGAGATTTGGACCATCAAGCGTTGTCTCGAGTGGACCAAGGAGTACCTGGCCGAGCGCGGCGAGGAGCACCCCCGTCTTTCTGCCGAGTGGCTGCTCTGCGCTGCCACGGGTTTGGCACGCATCGACTTATATATGCGCATGGACGAGACGCTTAACGCGGCTCAGCTCGAGACCATGCACGCGGCCGTTGTTCGTCGCGCTAAAGGTGAACCGCTGCAGTACATCACCGGCAGCACGCAGTTTCGCATGATCGACGTCGCGTGCGCCCCCGGCGTGCTCATTCCGCGCCCCGAGACCGAGATGCTCGTCGAGGAAGTCCTCAATTATCTGGATGCCGAGGTGCTGAGCCCCGAGGCTGCTGCCCGTCAGCGCGTGGAGCTGCCTTGGAACGATGAGGTCGAGGAGGCACGCAAGGCCGAGGCCGCGCTGGCAGACGAACGCGCGGCCGCCGAGCGCCGTGCCGCTAACCTGACGGCTGCCGATGAGGCGGCGCTAGGCGGCGACGTATTGGGCAGCCGCGCCTATGCCGAGGAGCTGGCCGACCGCGAGGCCGAGGAAGCCGCCGCGCAGGCAGCAGAAGCCGAAGCCGCGGAAGCCGCCGAGCCCGAGCTCGACGAATACGGCATCGCCATCGAGGGTGCCGGCCAGGAGACGGCTTCGGCTCAGGATGCCGCTGCGCCTGCCCCAGCCGAGCCCCGTATCGCCCGCGTTCTCGAGGTCGGCTGCGGCACGGGTTGCATCTCGCTCTCCCTTGCCTGGGAGCGCCGCGGCCACGTTACCTGCACCGCCACCGATATCGAGCCGCGCGCCATCGATCTGGCCACCAAAAACCGCGACGCGCTCGGCCTCACGGCAGATGAGGTTGCCTTTAGTCTCACCAACCTGGTGAGCTCCATTCCCCGCGAAGAGTGGGGCACCTTCGACGTGCTCGTTTCCAACCCGCCCTACATCCCGACCGGCGTCATGCGCTCGCTGCCGCACGAGGTCAAGGACTTTGAGCCCGACTTGGCGCTCGAGGGCGGTGCCGACGGCCTGGACATCTTCCGCCGCCTGCTCAATGCGGCGCCTTACATGCTGCGCGCCGGCGGCCTGTTTGCCTGCGAGCTCTACGAGGGCGCCCTCGATGCCGCGGCCGAGCTCTGTCGCCAGGCAGGCCTTTCGGACGTGCGTATCGTCCACGACCTCACCGATCGTCCCCGCATCGTTCGAGCCATCGTCACCGAGCCCAAACAGCGTATTTAAGCTGAATAAATAGACATTTGCGCAAGTTTGTCCTTGCAATATACCGTAAAACTTCTACTATAGAAGGAGAAAGGTATGTCAAATCAGCTGCATCGGTACCGTATCGTGCTTGGTTACATTGAACCTTGGCTTGATGAGCAGGATGAAGCTACGCTGAAGCAGATTTATGCAGACCTTTTGGTGCTCGAGAAGGAAGGTCCCAGCCTTGGTCGTCCGCTGGTTGACCGCGTAAAGGGCTCGAAGCTTCATCATTTAAAGGAGCTGAGAGTGACGTCGTGTGGTGGGCAGGTGATTCGCATCCTCTTCGCCTTTGACCCCAAGCGCCAGGCGGTATTGCTATTGGCGGGTGATAAGTCGCGAGCGGGATCGTCAAGGGCAAAATGGAACGGTTGGTATGCGATCAACATTCCAAGGGCCGAGCAAATATACCGTCGCCACGTAAGGAGGCTCGATCGAGATGGAACTGCATGAGTATATGGAATCTCGCGGGATAACACGCGACTCCATTACCGCCGAGCAGGAGAGGACTCGCGATCGTATCGAAGCCTATAAGCTTGCTCAGATTCGCAGGTTAAAAGATCTAACACAGGCGTCGGTCGCCCAGTCGATGGGCGTTTCTCAAAAACGTGTATCCGAGCTCGAGCGTGGGGAGTTGGGTTCGATGAGGCTCGACACGCTGAGCAGGTACGCAGAGAGCCTCGGCGGAAAACTGGTTGCAAGCATCGAGTTTCCCGATCGTACCGTTACGCTTGCGCGCTAAAAATCTTCAATTAACCCCCTCACTTTCACCGACTACTAGAGCCGCTCACCAAACCAACATGCGCTCTGGGCAAATAGGTTGAATGTTTCGTGCGAGAATGCCCCACAGTAAACAAACTTGCACCGGAGCGTAAGGGGCTGGCATACACATGCAGACGGTCTATCGGGTATACGAGGGAACGCGCGAGCCGCATCGGCTTGCCGTCGAGCGCACGGCCGAGGTGCTCGGCCGCGGCGGCCTGGCCTTGATTCCGACCGAGACCGTCTACGGTGTCGCCGTGGCAGTCAACGCCTTCTCGGGCGCCGTGCCCCAAGATACAAGCGAATTCCCATCGTGGCCGCGCGATCCGCAGGCTGCCGTCAATGGCGCCGCAGTTCCTGCGCTCGGCACCGGCTATCGCCGTATCTTCACTCTCAAGCAACGTGAGCTCACGCAAACCGTCGCTTGGCTGGTCGATGGCGTCGAAGCACTCGACCGCTATGGCGTGGATATCCCGGAAGATGCCCGCGTACTCGCGCGACGATGCTGGCCGGGAGCCCTGACTATCGTGGTCAAGGCAGCCCCCTGCGTGCCGACCTTTATGCGCGCTGCCGACGAC
Organism: uncultured Collinsella sp.; assembly: GCA_900546725.1. GTDB lineage: Bacteria > Actinomycetota > Coriobacteriia > Coriobacteriales > Coriobacteriaceae > Collinsella. The sequence goes on from URDZ01000038.1 coordinate 14,198, forward strand.
ACCGTGGCCCTGCGCGCTTCGGCCTCTCCCGTGGTCCAAGCGCTCATCCGCGCCTGCGGCAGTCCCCTTGCCTGCACGAGCGCCAACACGCACGGCGCGCCTTCGCCGGCAAGCTTTGCCGCCGTCGAGGGTCGCATCCTGGAGGGGGTCGATGTTGCCGTCGACGCCGGTGAGACCCCGTGTCGCGACGCCTCGACCATCGTGTCGTTCCAGCACGGCGGGCTCCAGATCCTGCGCCAAGGCGCACTTCCCGCATCAGAGATCGAGCGGGTCCTGTCCGACCCGATGCAATAGAAGGGTGTAAGCGATGTCGTTGAATCTGGGCAGCCTGGGCATGGAAGATGCCTCGTTTAACTTTGGCGGTTCCTACATCATGGCGCTCGACTGCGGCACTACCTCGGTACTCGCGGCCATTGTCGACGAATACGGCTGCATCGTTGCCCAGGCGCGTCGTAGCGTCAAAACCAGCTTCCCGCGCCCCGGCTGGGTGGAGCAGGATCCCACGGAGGTGCTTGCCAGCCAGATCGGCGTGATGATGGAGGTTCAGTTTAAGAGCGGCATCCATTCCGATCGCATCGCCGCCATCGGCATCTCCAACCAGCGCGAGACCACGGTGGTCTGGGACCGCGTGAGCGGCCAGCCCATCTATAACGCCATCGTATGGCAGTGCCGTCGTACCGCGCCGGCGATCGACGCGTTGGTTGAACAGGGTTGCGAGGAGCTGGTGCGCTCCCGCACGGGACTTACGCTTGACCCGTATTTCTCGGCCTCCAAGGTGCAGTGGATTCTCGACAACGTCGACGGCGCACGCGAGAGCGCGGCGGCGGGCGACCTCATGTTTGGCACCATCGACACCTGGCTCATCTACAACCTCACCGGCGGCCAGGTCTTTGCCACCGACTACACCAATGCCAGCCGCACGGCACTCTTTAATATCCATACGCTCGATTGGGACGACGACCTGCTGGCGCTCTTTGACGTTCCACGTTCCATGATGCCCGAGGTTCGCTGGAGCTCGGGCGACTACGGCCGCGTCGCGAGCGACATCATGACCAACATGCCGCCCATCATGGGCGTGGCGGGCGACCAGCAGGCATCGCTGTTCGGCCACTGCTGCTTCTATCCCGGCCAGACCAAAAACACCTATGGCACGGGCTGCTTTATGCTCATGAACACCGGTGACGAGATCGTCGAATCCAAGAATGGCCTGGTCTCCACCATCGGTATCGCTGCGGACGGCAAAGTCAGCTATGCGCTCGAGGGCTCTATTTTTGCCGCCGGTTCAACGATGAACTGGCTTCGCAACAACATGGGCATCATCTCGAGCGTGAGCGAGTCGGCACAACTCGCCGCTTCGATTAGCGACAACGAGGGCTGCTACTTCGTTCCCGCCTTTGCAGGTTTGGGTGCTCCCTGGTGGGACCCGCATGCCCGCGGTATCGTGTGCGGTCTGACCGGCGCCTCGAGCCGTGCGACCATCGTACGTGCCGCCTGCGAATCCATGGCATATCAGAGCTACGACGTGCTGCGCGCCATGGAGCAGGACGTGGGGCTTTCGATTGAGTGCCTGTCTGTCGATGGCGGTGCCTCGCGCAACGAGTTCATCATGCAATTCCAGGCCGACCTGCTGGATATCCCCGTGCTGCAATGCGAGACGGTGGAGACCACGGCAATCGGTGCCGCGTACTTGGCGGGTCTTGCCGTCGGCTATTGGGAAGACCTTGAAGAGCTGGAGCAAAATGCCCAGATCGTTAGGACCTTCCTTCCCCATATGTCCGCCGAGCGTCGCGAGCAAAACCTTGCGGGCTGGCGTGATGCAGTCAAGCGCTCGCTCAGTACCGCACAGTAGGGCTGCGATGGGCTGCTCGATACAACAAACCGCTAAACTTATGCATGGCGTGCGGCGGCAACATTGCTGCGCGCCTTGTCAGCAAGGCCGTTTTGCGGCTGCAACGAAAGGGGCAATCAACCCATGACCGTCACCTACGATGCGTCCCGTGTGACGCTTGTCGATCATCCGCTCGTCCAGCACAGGCTGTCGATCCTGCGCGACAAAAACACCGGCACCAACCAATTCCGCCAGCTTGTGCGCGAGCTTGCACTTTTTGACGGCTACGAGGCCATGCGCGACCTGCCCATGGAAGACGTCGAAGTCGAGACCCCCATCACCACCGCAACGTTTAAGCAGCTCGCCGGCAAGAAACTCGCCATCGTGCCCATCCTGCGTGCGGGCCTTGGCATGGTCGACGGTATCCTCGACCTGGTGCCCTCCGCTCGCGTGGGCCACATCGGCATGGAGCGCGACGAGGTCACCCACGAGCCGCACGAGTATTACTGCAAGATGCCCAAGGATATCGACCAGCGCATCTGCCTGGTCGTCGACCCCATGCTCGCCACGGGCGGTTCGGCCGAGATGGCCATCAGCTACCTGCGCGGGCGCGGTGTCAAGGACATCCGCATGCTGTGCATCGTCGCGGCCCCCGAGGGCCTCAAGTCGCTGACTGAGAAGGATCCCGATGTGCATATCTATACCTGCGCCATCGACGACCATCTCAACGAGGCTGCCTACATCGTTCCCGGTCTCGGCGACGCCGGCGACCGCATCTACGGCACGCTCTAGTCGCTGGGCTAAGACGGCCGCGGCTGCAAATACGAAGAAACGGTGCGCGCGGTCGAACAAAAGG
>URDZ01000039.1:0-16604 GCA_900546725.1 uncultured Collinsella sp.
TCACCGCAACTTATTGAGAAGATCATTCCTCCCCGCCCGGCTTGCGACGGTTGGCCTTTTTAATGGCGTTGAAGTGCTTGTCATTGAGCCTGCGCTGGCGAGAGCGCTGAGGCACCTTGGTCTTTACGCGTCGGCGCGGTGGACGCCCGCGACGCTCAAGCTCAGCGCGCAGCTTACGCAGACAGCTCGCGCGATTCTGAAACTGGCTGCGGCTCTCACGCGCCGTCACGACAATCCCCGAAGGGATATGTTTCATGCGTACCGCCGAGTCCGTCGTGTTCACGCCCTGTCCGCCCGGACCCGTCGCGCGAAACACCTGCACCTCGCAATCGCGCGCCAACTCCTCGACCGACATCTCGGCATAGCGCGCATACTCGCGCCATTCCATCTTGTTCTCATCCATATCAGCACCTCCCCTCATACAAAAAATGTGACAAAGGGACAGTCCCTTTGTCACATCGCATACCAATCGCTTGTGTTGCGCGCTTAGGCGAAGGTGATCTCGCCGGTATCGCAGTCCATATCGGCGATGCGGGCTAGGCTCTCAACGCGGAAGCCGCGCTCGCGGAGCTTATCGCCACCGCCCTGGAAGCCCTTCTCCACCGCAATGCCAATGCCGGATACCTCGGCACCTGCGGCCTCGCAGATCTTGATAAGACCCTCGAGCGCGCAGCCGTTGGCCAGGAAGTCGTCGATAATCAGGACCTTGTCGCCCTCGGACAGGAAGCGCTTGCCAACGATGACCGGGTACTCCTTCTGCTTGGTAAAGGAATAGATGGTCGTGGCATACTGCTCGCCGTCGAGGTTGATGGACTGTGCCTTCTTGGCAAAGACCACCGGCACGCCGCCAAAATGCTGGGCTGCAATGCAGGCCATACCAATGCCCGAAGCCTCGATCGTCAGGATCTTGTTGATCTCGACACCCTCGAACAGACGGGCCCACTCGGCGCCCATATGGTCGAACAGCTCAACGTCGCACTGGTGGTTGAGGAAGGCATCAACCTTAAGGACGTTACCGGCCTTTACGATGCCGTCATGGCGAATACGATCCTCAAGCTCCTGCATGGCGCAACCCCTTCTCGCGGCAACGATACCGCGCGATTAATAAACGTTGTTCGATAGTCTACCACGGACCTACCCCCGCCCGCCCCACAAGCCGCATCGCACTATAAAGCTGCAAGACCAGCCAATGTGGGACGGGACTCTTTTGACTACCTTTATGAGCCCTTTTCCTCCGTCCCCGGGGGATCATTCGGCGATGCTCGCCACGAAATCGGCCCATTTACTACGTTTAACCCGACACCCACGTCCATACCCCCGACTTTCAAAAACCGGCAGGCTCTCTACCTGCGCTTTTGTTTTTACAGAATGCGTCATGGTTGGAGCCGCGCGGTCAAACGTAGTTGATGGGCGTGTTTCGTGGCGGACGCCCCCCAGAAACGCTAATGCCGGGTGCGCGTCCTCACCAAACGTACCAATGTGAGCGCAAAGCCCACGGTAGCAACGGCCATCAGCACGTAGAATACCAAACGGAAGCCAAAGAGGAACACGTCCGGACGACCCGCCACATAGCTCGTGACCGTCTTGCCCATCGCCGCGCTCGTCTGTCCATACAGGATGCGCGACGCCGCCGTAATACCCAGCGCTATGCCCGCATAGCGCGCCAAGCTGCTCAAGCTGCCCGCAAAGCCAAGCGCCTCACGCGGAGCCGAACCCATATACAGCGAATTATTGGGACTCTGGAAGATCGACGTGCCGCACGACATAAACGCGACGCAGCACACAATCATCAAGATGGAAGAGTGCTCGTCAAGCGTGCTCACCGCAAAGAGACCGCACACGTACACGCCCAGGCCAACGGCCGTGGGCGCTTCACAACCAACACGGTCGGACACCGAGCCCGAAAGCGGGCCCACAAAGGCATTCACGACCGGCATCGCCAAAAACAACAGGCCGGAGATATCGGAGCTAAAGCCGTGGGCATCCTGAAAGTAGAACGGCAGCACAAACTCGGAGGCACCGATACCCACGAACACGATAAGCATGCAAGCCAGGTTAATCGTGAAAGCCGAGCTCGCAAAGCAGCGACGCGCCGCCTCTGTCAACGGCATAGGGCGTTCGCCAGCCTCCGGCTTCACATGCGGCAGCGTATAGAGTCCCACGATAAACGAGATTACGCCAATGGGCAGATTGATAAGGAAGACGCTCTCCCAGGGAAAGCTCGCCACCAGCACGCCGCCGAGCACGGGGCCGCACATCATGCCAAGAGCCACAAAGGTCGCCAGAATGCCCATGGCACGGCCGCGCTCACGCGCCGGAAACGACTCGGTGATGATGCCCATATTGTTGGCCATCGCGGCGGCACAGCCAATGCCCTGCACGAAACGCGCCAAGATAAGCACCTCGAGCGAAGCCGAAAGCCCGCAAAGCAACGAGCCACCCGTAAAGACGATTACACCAAGCTGGAACACATTCACCTTGCCGCGCACATCGCCCAAGCGGCCAAACGGCAGCATGGCGACGCACGTCGCGAGCAGATACACCGAGCTCACGAGCTGAATGCGGTCGAGGCCCACCCCCAGCTCCTTTTGCATCACTGGGAGCGCCACCGTCACGATGCTCGCATCCAGACACGCCATAAAGGTCATGACGAGCACGGTGAACAGAATCGCCCATTTATTCTTACCGTGGGTGTCGCCCTCTAGGGCAATGTGTTCGCGGCGCAGCTGCTCGGCAGTTTTCTCCATGTATATCCTTTCTATCGTGCAACGCAAAAACGGGACCCCAATCGCCTACAAACGGACACGATCGGGGTCCCGCCTACGGAATCGGAACTATGAGGACGTCGTCAGCCGAAAAGCCGTCCCACGCCCCGCACGCACGCTAGCCTAGCACTGCTCGAGCGCCTGCTCAAGGTCGGCAATCAGATCGGCCGTGTCCTCAAGGCCGCACGACAGGCGCACCATGTCGGCGGAGATGCCGCAGGCGATGAGCTCCTCGTCGTTCATCTGGCGATGGGTGGCGTTTGCCGGGTGCAGGCAGCAGGTGCGGGCATCGGCCACGTGCGTGGCAATCTGGGCGAGCTTAAGACTCTTCATAAAGGTCTCGGCCGCCGCACGACCACCGGTAAAGCCAAAGCTCACGACGCCGCAGGTACCGTTGGGCATGTACTTCTGAGCCATGTCGTAGTACTTGTCGCCCTCCAGGCCCGGATAGCTCACGAAGCGCACTTTGGGGTGGCCCTGAAGGAACTTGGCGACCGCTAGACCGTTCTCGCAATGGCGCGGCATACGCACGTGCAGGCTCTCGAGCGAGCTGTTCAGGAAGAACGCCGCCTGCGGGTTCTGCATGGGGCCGAGGTCGCGCATGAGCTGCGCGGTAGCCTTGGTAATAAAGGCGCCCTCGCGGCCGAACTTCTCGGCATACGTCACGCCGTGGTAGCTCTCGTCGGGCGTGGTGAGACCCGGGAACTTGTCCGCATGGGCCATCCAGTCAAACTGACCGTGATCGACGATGACGCCGCCCAGGTAGGCCGCGTGACCATCCATGTACTTGGTGGTGGAATGCGTGACGATGTCGGCGCCCCACTCAAAGGGACGGCACATCACGGGCGTCGGGAAGGTGTTGTCGACCATCAGCGGCACGCCGTGGTCGTGCGCGGCCTTGGCAAAGCGCTCAATATCGAGCACGGCAAGCGCGGGGTTGGCGATGGTCTCGCCAAAGACGAGCTTGGTGTTGGGCTGGAAAGCGGCCTCCAGCTCCTCATCGGTGCAGTCGGGTGCGACGAACGTGCAGGTCAGGCCCATGCGGCCCATAGTGTGAGCCAGCAGGTTGTAGGTGCCGCCATAGATGGCAGAGCTCGCGACCACATGATCGCCGGCACCGGCCACGTTAAAGATCGCGAGGAAGTTCGCAGCCATGCCCGAGCTCGTGAGCATCGCAGCGGTGCCGCCCTCCATCTCGCAGATCTTGGCGGCAACGAGGTCACACGTGGGGTTCTGCAGGCGGCTATAGAAGTAGCCCGACTCCTCCAGGTCAAACAGCTTGCCCATATGCTCGGACGTATCATACTTCCACGTGGTGGACTGGTAGATAGGCACCTGGCGCGGCTCCGCGTCACCCGGGCGGTAGCCGCCCTGAACACAGGTAGTACCGATGGTCTGCTCGCTCATATCTAGCTCCCTTGCTTGGGTTTTGATTTATTCGGTTCACGATACCGCTACCCCGCAGCCCTCTCAACCCATCCCCAAGGTAGGTTATGGGACAAATCGATCAGGGGTATTTATCTCAAGCCTTGGGCATTTGCTCGACAGAGAAAAATGAGGCATCCATGAAGCTCTCGATGATTACACGCACCGTCACGGGTACCATAAGCGGGTACACCGTGACCAAGGAGACAACGATGAAGCAAATCGATACGGCCCAGCTCGACATCACCGCCTGTCAGGCTCAGGCTGCCGAATACCACGCCCGTGGCTTTAACTGCGCGCAGGCCGTCGCCTGCACGCTCGCACCTGCCGTCGGACTCGACCCTCAGGTCGCCTTTACCCTCACCGAGGGCTTTGGCGCCGGCATGGGCGGCATGACCGAAACCTGCGGCGCCATCTCGGGCGCCGTGGCCATCATGGGCTTCGTGATGAGCGACAGCATGGAAAACCCCAAGACCAAGGGCCAGACCTACAAGCTGTCGCGCGAAATCGCCAAGCGTTTTGGCGAGAAGAACACGACGACCGTCTGCGGCACGCTCAAGGGCATCGGATCGGATAAGGGTCCGCTCCGCAGCTGCCCCGGTTGCATCGACGATGCCATCGAGATCGCCTGCGATGTGCTAAAGCAGCTCGCCGAGTAGACGGCATCAACATAAAACGACGGCCGGCGCGCTTGGGATCCATCCAAAAGCACGCCGGCCGTCGCCGTCAGAACTCGGCAAATTCGGGAGCGCCGACCTCGATCTCCTCGCGTCCCGCCATAAGTTCGCGCATCTTGGCGCAAAACGACTCCTGCTCCCCCGCCTTAAACACCAAGTGAAGTGTCACGGCATCCGCGTAATCGGTATCCGAAACCTTGGCACCCAAATCCTGCGCCAAGCGAAGCACCTGCTCATACTGTGGATAGGCCACATACACGTCAACCGGCACGACGCTTGTCATCTCGACGATCTGCCCGGCCTCCCGAGCAGCTGCCACCGCCGCCTGCGTCGCCGCGGTATAGGCGCGCACCAAGCCGCCAGGCCCCAATAGCGTGCCGCCAAAATAGCGCGTCACCACGCAGCAAACATTCTTGAGCTCTGCGCCGCGCAACACCTCAAGCGTCGGCATGCCGCTCGTGCGGCTCGGCTCACCGTCATCGCTCTGGCGCTCGCGTCCATCGACCAAAATCCACGCGGGAACATTGTGTCGAGCGTCGTAATGACGCTTGCGAACCATCTCGATAAAGGCATTCGCCTCATCCTCAGACTCAATATGGACCAGCTGGGCAATAAACCGGCTCTTGCGGTCCACAAACTCGCCCGAAGCCTCAATATTCGACTGCAGAGTAAAATAGCTGTCCAACAAAGCCCCTCAACAACAAGCAAAGCAACAAACAGCCTCAATAATACGACAAAGACAGCACCGTTGCCCTCGCCAACAAGAGCGGAAACGCCAATGATGCCGTCACCAACAGCGAGAACCCGTCAGCGCGAGCAAGGTGCCTTGAAAAACGAGATTGCAACAGAAATGAGGCTGCCGATGACCAGGAAAAAACAGCGAGACGGCGTCAGCTGAGTCGATTTGGCCCGAAAAAGGAGGGAGCGCGCCTTATGGCGGCGACCGACGAATGAGCGCCAAATCGGCCAGCTGACGCCGTCGCAGCGTCAACATAGTTGCCGAGTGGGCCTATAAGCCGGGTTCTGTCGTGAACGGTCATTTATCTTGTCTGCACGTTACCGTGCAGCTCCACGCACGCTACCCGAACGCGGACCGGGCCGGCCCATAGCGTTCCTATTCGCGCTTGCTCCGGATGGGGCTTGCCAAGCCGCCGTGTTACCACGACGCTGGTGGTCTCTTACACCACCGTTTCAGCTTTTCCCTTTACGCCTTACGGCGCAGGTGGGAGTCTTCTTTTCTGCGGCGCTTTCCGTCGGATCACTCCGCCCGGCCGTTAGCCGGCATCCCGCCCTCTGGAGCCCGGACTTTCCTCACGCGTGCTGCAAGCAGCACATCGCGCGACCGTCTGGCCCACTCAGCAGTGCAAGAGTGTAGCACACCGTTGCCGCAGGCAATGGCACGACACAAGCGTTCGACACGATAAACCAAGAACCGCGCTATGCAGTACAATAGAGTCGTCGATGGGCAACGTCGTCAGTCGAGACACGACCGCGCTCCGCACCCCTCCGTCTACTCGGTGCGCTCCCGCCTCCTCCCCGATGCGGGATGTCGGTATTTTTCATGCACCGACAACCCAATAGCCTGTGAACAGCCCGGGCAGCATTGCACACGGGCAGCATCGCGTACCTCAGCAACAAATGCAAAAAGGGACCCGTCCATTGCGGACGGATCCCTTAAAACAAGTGATCGTCAAACCGATTTACTCGGCGTCGGTCTCCTCGTCCTTCTTCTCGGAAGGCAGCGGGGTAACCTCGATCTCGACGCCCAGAGTCTCAGCAGCGGACTTCATGGACAGGGAGATACGACGACGGTCGAGGTCGATCTCCATGACCTTGACCTGAACCTTGTCGCCCACGTGGGTGACCTGAGAAGGCTGGTCGACGTGCTTGTTGGCCATCTCGGAGATGTGCACCAGGCCCTCGATGCCCTCGCCCAGGTCGACGAAAGCGCCGAACGGGACAAGCTTGGTCACAGTGCCCTCGACGATAGCACCGACGGGGTACTTCTTGACCAGTGCGCGCCACGGATCCTCGGTGGTCTGCTTGAGACCCAGAGAGATGCGCTCGCGGTTGAGGTCGACGTCGAGAACCTCGACCTCGACCTCCTGGCCGACCTTGACAACCTCGGAAGGATGGTTGACGTGGTTCCAGGAGAGCTCGGAGATGTGGATGAGGCCGTCGATACCGCCGAGGTCGACGAAGGCGCCGAAGTCGACGATGGAGGAGACGGTGCCCTGGAGACGCATGCCAGACTTGAGCTTGGACAGGATCTCGGAGCGCTCGGCCTTACGGGACTCCTCGAGCACGACGCGACGGGAGAGGACGACGTTGTTGCGGTTGCGGTCCATCTCGATGACGCGGGCCTCGATGCGGGTGCCCATATAGGAGGTGAGGTCCTTGACACGACGGAGGTCGACGAGGGATGCGGGCAGGAAGCCACGCAGGCCGATGTCGAGGATCAGGCCGCCCTTGACAACCTCGATAACCTCGCCCTCGACGTTCTCGCCGGAGTTGAACTTCTCCTCGATGCGGTTCCAAGCACGCTCGTACTCGGCACGCTTCTTGGACAGGACCAGACGACCGTCCTTGTCCTCCTTCTGGAGAACCAGAGCCTCGATGGGATCACCGAGTGCAACGATGTCTGCAGGGTTAGCGTCCTTGCGGATGGACAGCTCGCGGACCGGGATAACGCCCTCGGACTTGAATCCGATGTCAACGAGCACCTCGTCATGCTCAATCTTAACGACAGTGCCGTTAACGAGATCGCCCTCATCAAAGTCGGTAATCGTACCGTCGATGAGGTTGTTCATCTCCTCCTCATTGACATCGTCAAGAGAGAAAATGGACGAGTTCTGAATCTCACTCAAAGGTGGACCCCTTTCGAACTACGGGGCCCCGATTGCTAGGACCTACAGAAGGGTGCGACAAGCACACAACGTTTAGGAACACTCGGGAGCCGACAGATACTAATGTGACGCTTATGCAATCACGTTCGTATAGGTTACGGGGAAATGAGTTCGATTTCAAGCGTGAACTGCGATTTTTTACTCGTGTGGAGACTTTTTCGTAATCTTATGAACACACGTCTCCGCAACTTGACGATAACCGGCTAGGCATTCGGCTTTGGGGTAAAGTATCCGGAGCCAACGACTCTAGATCAAATTTACGAGAAAGGTGCCCGCGTGCTCAAAGCAGTCGTTTTCGATATGGACGAGACGCTTCTCAGCATCAACCTCAACGCGTTCATCCTTCGCTTTTTTAAGGATGTCTCTTCGATGCTCGCGGATATCGGGCGCCGCAGCCGCGGTGGCACGATGGCACGCCTCGGCACCATCCTGGTCGACCTCAACGCCAATCGCCGCAGCGGCACGGACAACCGAACCAATCTTGAGTTTTACCAAGAAGAGGTCGAGCGCCGATGCGGGATCCGCCTCTCCGATCCCCTCATCTACGAGGCGTTTACCTACTATGACCGCGAAGTTCTTCCGTACAAGAACGACGATGTCATTAACGCCCACGCCATGCCGGGCGCACACGCCGCGCTCCAGGCCGTACAGGACGCAGGGCTGCGTTGCGCGCTCTTTACCAACCCCAGCTTTCCCCAGGGGGCCATCGAGTGCCGCATGGGTTGGGGCGACCTGGCCGACGCTCCCTTTGAGCTCGTCACGCACATGGGAAACACCACCCGCTGCAAGCCCGATGCCACCTACTATCTAGAGCAGCTTCAGGTGATGGGGCTCGAACCGCACGAGGTCCTTATGGTGGGCAACGATCCCAAACGCGACTTCCCCAGTCCCGCCTGCGGCATTCAAACTGCCTATGTTGGCCAGGGAAAACCCGGCCGAGCCACCTGGCGCGGAACCATGGAAGACTTCGCCCGCGACTTTAACGCCGTAATCGAAGCCTTCTACGAACACCAAGTAGCCGACGAACTGTCGTAGGACCCCTCGCTCCAAACCAAATATCGCCGCAGGTTGAGCACAAGTCAGCGAAAATGCCCCTAAGCGAGCAATGTGCCTTGAAAAAGGAGGGCATAGGCCTTCTGGCCATGCCCGACGATTGAAAGGCAGATTGCCGCTTAGGGGCATTTGCAGCGTCGACTGGTTACGCGGTTTGGTAAAACCGCGTAACTAACACACCTGGGTTTTGCCGATCATGATGTTGAGGATCTCGATGTCGGTGTCCTTCATGCCCACGCGGCCTACGTAGCCCATACTGGCGATTGTTTGCTCAACGGTATCTTGGATCAGGCCCTCGCCGGCGCGGAAGCCGCGACCCTGCATGGCCATATCATGGCCCAGAATCGCTGCATCGACGGCAGCCGAGATCTTGGCGGCACAGCTCGCCTTGGCGCCGTCGCACACGATGCCGCCCACGTTACCGAGCGTATTCGAGACCGTCGCGCCAATCTGCTCGCGCGTGCCACCGCACAGCCAGGTAATCGCAGCGCCGGCGCCGCACGCGGCGCAAATAGCACCGCAAAACGCCGAAAGCGCACCAATATAGCTCTTGATATGCACGGCGATAAGATCGGACAGCATCACGGCGCGCACCAGACGCTCATGGTCGCAACGCAGGTACTCGGCATATTCCATGACGGGCAGCGCGCAGGTAATGCCCTGATTGCCCGAGCCGCACACAATGGCGACCGGCAGCGCGCAACCGTTCATGCGGGCGTCGGACCCGGCGGCCGCACGGGCACGGGCGCGGCAGGCGACGTCATCGGCACGAGCACCCAGCAGCGTACGGCCCACCTCGGCGCCCCAAGCGTGCGCGAGGCCCTCAGCACTGATCGCGCCATTCAGCTCAATCTGACGCTCAACGGCAGCGCGGGCGTCCTCAATGTCACCGTCCTCGATAAAGTCGATGATGGCCTCGATCGACATGGGCGTGTCGGCGTTATCTGCCGCACGCTCGGCCACCACGCGCTCGGCGCAGGCGGCGCACTCCCCCGCCGACTTACCGCATACCGGAATACCGTCGAGCGTATGGCACGTGACATTGGTGTGGTGGTCGGTAATCTCGACGACCGCGGTATGGCCCCCGGCCGTCGCAGTCACCTTGATGTAGAGGTTGGGCACACCCTCGACAAGCGACACATCGCAGTAGCCGGCGTCGGCGAGGAGCTCGGTCACGCGAGCACGATCTTCGTCGTCAACGCTCTCGAGCACCTCGAGAGCGCTCTTAGCGTCGCCGCCCACGGCACCCAGCACGGCCGCGGCCTCAATACCGTGCATACCGCCCGAGTTGGGCACGGTCACGCTCTTAACGTTCTTGATGATGTTGCCCGAGCATGCAACATCCATATGATCGGGTTCGCAACCGAGCGTCTGACTCGCCAGCGCCGCTGCATAGGCAACGGCAATGGGCTCGGTGCAGCCGAGTGCACAGACAAGCTCGCGGTTCAAAACATCGCAAAACGCGGCATCACGGATGGAATCGGTAGGCATAGGTATCTCCTGCTTGCATAACGGGCTAGGCTCTCAAAAAATGTTAGCTCCTTTATTTGATAACAATGCATCAAAAACCGCAACCATGGTTCCGGCGGACGGCGCTCAAGCACAAACTGACAGCATTCATTCATGAGAAGCCGGTCTTGTTGCATGCTAAAGCGTTTGACCAAAAAACGCCCGAGCGTTTACGCAAAAGTCGCGCTATCATGCAGTCGAACGCGGTAAACACCTTTAGCATTTGCGCCGCACAGACCAGAGAGGAACCATCCATGAAGATCGGTATCGGTAACGACCACGCCGCCGTCGAGCTCAAGAACATCATCTCCGAGCACCTGAAGGAGCGCGGCTGCGAGGTCGTGAACTTTGGCACCGACACCTCCGAGAGCTTTGACTACCCCATCGCCGGCTACAAGGTGGGTAAGGCCGTTGCCAACGGCGACGTCGACCTGGGCATCCTCATCTGTGGCACCGGTGTCGGGATTAGCCTGGCTGCCAACAAGGTCGAGGGCGTACGCGCCGTCGTGTGCTCCGAGCCCTTCAGCGCCAAGCTCTCCCGCATGCACAACAATACCAACGTGCTCGCCTTTGGCGCCCGCGTCGTGGGCTCCGAGCTCGCCAAGATGATTGTCGACGAGTGGCTCGACGCCGAGTTTGAGGGCGGTCGTCACGAGCGTCGCGTTAACCTCCTCAACGAAATCGACCACACGCGCGGCCTCAAGGTCGTCGACGAGGCCTAAACATCTCAGTGCCACAAGCTAACAGCAGGGGCCCGCTCGGAACTCATGACCGAACGGGCCCCTTCATAGATTTTGGAATAAAAGGGCGCCGCGGATGGAGTTCCACGGCGCCCAAGCCACACGCTAACAGCTTTAAGGAGTCAAAGCTGGTTTAGCCAAAGAAGCGCTTGATCTCGATCTCGGCGTTCTCCAGGCAGTCGGAGCCGTGGATCACGTTGGCGTTGACATCGACAGCGAAGTCGCCGCGGATGGTACCAGGAGCAGCGTCAAGCGGATTAGTAGCGCCCATGAGGGTGCGCATCTTAGCAACAGCGGAGAGACCGGAAACGACCATCTTGACGACCGGACCGCTCGTCATAAAGTCACAGAGACCGCCAAAGAAGGGCTTGTCGGCCAGATGGGCGTAGTGCTCCTCGACGGTAGCGCGCTCGAGCGTGGTCATCTCCATGCGCTCGATGACAAGGCCGCTGCGCTCGATGCGAGCAACGATCTCGCCGATCTTGCGGTCACGCACGGCGTCGGGCTTAATCATGATGAAGGTCTTCTCGATAGCCATAAGGTAGCCTTTCAAGTAGGTTCGCGCGTGCCCAAGTCCCATTCCGGCACCCGCCTGGACTGCATCGTAACAGAGTTTTAGCTGCAGTTAAACAAAAAGCTGTTTATTGAAACGCTGTAATTTATTAAAGCGCTCCATATGTGTCACTTCTGTTTCGAAGCCCGATTAGAGTACCATCCGACCGCCCATCAACCGCATCGAACAGAGCAGGCGGTCGGTTGCCGCCCGCGAACGTACCCCCTTCACAACCTGCCCAAAGGTCCTACAGAACTTCTCGACAAGCCCCTCCCCCATAGCAACAAAATACGGACGCCCACATCAGCAGACGCCCGTAAAGCAAAACGATTTATCAATACATGGCCAAAACGGCTTCAGCCAAACCTCTACTTTGCCCCGTGACCCATCTCGACGACCTTGGTCAGCGATCCAAACACGCCCTCGTCAGCCACGAGCTGTGCCTCGGCACGCTGCAACTGCACGGCAACGGCGGCAGGAGCGGTGCCGCCCTCGGTCGTGCGCGCGGCGACAATCGACGGGATATCGAGCGCCTCGGTAATGTCGCGCTCAAAGAGCGGGCTTGCCTCCTGGAACACCTCGAACGGCAGGTCCTCAAGATTGCAGCCGCGCTTCTCGCACATCAGGACCAGATGGCCCACCACGGCATGTGCCTCGCGGAACGGCAGGCCACGCTTGGCCAGGTAATCGGCAACATCGGTGGCGGCAAGGTGCCCCACGCCGCACTCGCGCGCCATGGCATCCTCGTTGACGGTCCAAGTCGAAATCATTCCGGCCATAACGGACAGGCACTGCATGAGCGTATGGGCGGTATCGAGCGCGCCCTCCTTGTCCTCCTGCAAGTCCTTGTTATAAGCAAGCGGCAGGCCCTTCATGGTCACGAGCAGCTGCACCAGGTTGCCATACACACGGCCGCTCTTGCCGCGGATAAGCTCGGCAAAGTCGGGATTCTTCTTCTGCGGCATGATGGACGAGCCAGTGGAGTACGAGTCGGAAAGCGTGATAAAGCCAAATTCGGAGCTCGACCACAGTACGATCTCCTCGGAAAGACGCGACAGGTGCATCGCCATGACGGATCCGGCGTAATGCAGATCGAGCAGAAAATCACGGTCGGAAACGGCATCGAGCGAGTTGGGGATCACGCCCGCAAAGCCAAGTTCGGCAGCCGTCATCTGGCGATCGAGCGGATAGCTCGTACCGGCAAGCGCGGCAGCACCCAGCGGGCAGTTGTCGGCGGCATCAAAGGCGGCCTTCAGGCGCGTAAAGTCGCGCGCGAACATCCAGGAATACGCCAGCAGGTGATGCGACAGCAGCACGGGCTGAGCATGTTGCATGTGCGTGTAGCCCGGCAGAATCACCTTGTCGTACTTCTTGGCCGCATCCACCAGCACATGGCGCAGCTCAAGATTGGCCTCCATGAGCTCCTTGGCCAGCGCCTTGACGCCCAGACGCGTATCGGTCGCCACCTGGTCGTTGCGCGAACGCCCGGTATGCAAGCGCTTACCGGCCTCGCCGATGCGGCGCGTCAGCTCGCTCTCGATGGACATATGAATGTCTTCGTCGTTGATGTCGAAGGTAAAGTTGCCGGCATCGATATCCTGTTCGATTCCGGTCAGGCCCTTGGCAATCGCCTGCTCGTCCTCGGCACTGATGATGCCCTGGGCGGCCAACATCTTGGCATGCGCCTTAGAGCCGGCGATATCCTGCTTATAGAGATGTTTGTCGACCGGCAGCGACGCGCCAAACTCCTGCGTGACCTCGGCCACGCCTGCCTCAAAACGACCGCCCCAAAGAGCCATGGAACCGTCCCCTTTCTCCAAATACCAAAACAAGCGCCCAAAGCAATGCGCCATATCGCTAAAGCGATTTTTCAACCGCTAGTTTTGCACATTCCCCACCGTGTGCGGAGCCATGTGGCTAATTTGCAAAGAAGTGACGCACCATGCACTTGGCGCCCAACGTCTCCCTCCGGATGTTGCCCTGCGAACCATCGATCCAGGCCTTCAGGCTCATAGGAACGTCCTCGACCCTTACAGCATCGAACTCGGGCGCAAGGGCAAGCAAAGCATGCGCGATAGCATTGAACATAATGGATACTCCTCATATATATAGGCACAGAGCCGCCAAATTGATAGAAGGAGCCCCGCCGGACAACCCCGGCGGGGCTCGGACTCAGCCGCAGACGCGGCATCATATATGCGGGCGGAACGTAGGGGCCACCGATGTTAAGAAGTGTCAGCAAGCATAACGAAAGGTAAGGACCCCGTGCGCCCGTTATGTATCACGCGGATGGGCCGCGCGGATACCAAGGGAAGGAGGCGCTAGGCCTGGGCGGCAGCAGAGCTGGGGCCCTGGACCTTTGCCCACGTCTTGAGCGACAGCGTATCGATCTCGATAAAGCCGGCGCTGGCCTTCTCGTCAAACGTGGTGTCGCGGTCGTAGGTAGCCAGACCGTAGTCGTAGAGGCTGAAGGGGCTCTTGCGGCCGACGACATGGCAGTTGCCCTTAAAGAACTTCAGACGGACAGTGCCGGTCACGAACTTCTGGGTGTCAGCCATAAAGGCGTCGAGCGCGTTTTTGAGCGGGCTGTACCACTGGCCGTTGTACACGGCGGTGGCCCAATCCTGCTCGAGCTTAATCTTGGTCTTGAGCAGGTCGCCCTCGACGCAGATGTCCTCGAGCGCCTTGTGGGCGGTGATGAGCGTCAGGGCGCCGGGAACCTCGTAGCACTCGCGGCTCTTAAGGCCCACCAGGCGATCCTCGACCAGATCGAGACGGCCAAAGCCATTGTCGCCGGAGATCTTGTTGAGGGCGATGACGATCTCAGAGAGCTTCATCTTCTTGCCGTCGACGGCGACGGGCTTGCCGGCCTCAAACTCAATCTCGGTGTAGGTCGGGGTGTCCGGGGTGTCCTCGGGATTCTTGGTCATAACCCAAGCGTCGTCGAGCGGCTCATTCCAGGGATCCTCCAGGTGACCGCACTCAATGGCACGACCCCACAGGTTGTCGTCGATGGAGTAGGGGTTGTCGTTGGCACCCTCGGGAACCGGCACGTTGTGGGCGTGGGCATAGGCGACCTCGTCGGGGCGACACTTCAGGTCCCACTCGCGAACCGGGGCGATAACCTTGAGCTCGGGGTCGAGGGCCTTGACGGCGGCCTCAAAACGGACCTGGTCGTTACCCTTGCCGGTGCAGCCGTGGGCGACGTAGGTCGCGCCAAACTCGTGGGCGACCTCAACAAGCTTCTTGGCAAGCAGCGGGCGAGACAGGGCGGAGAGCAGCGGATACTTGTTCTCGTACATGGAGTTTGCTGCAATGGCTTTGGTCAGGAACTCATCGGAGAACTCGTCGCGCAGGTCGAGTACCTGGCAATCGAGAACGCCCAGGTCGAGCGCCTTCTGCTTCTTGGCATCCAGTCCGGTCTCTTCCTGGCCCACGTTGCCGCAGACGCAAACGACATCGAGATTCTTCTCGTCCTGGAGCCACTTGACACATACGGATGTATCAAGACCACCGGAATATGCGAGAACGACTTTTTCCTTGCTCATGGCTGTTTCCTTTCGCCCTTGGTAGCTAATTAGAACATCGGTCAGTTGCAAGTCACTTTGAGGTCAAAAACCGTGCAATATCAGGTTATCCAGCAGAATGCATCACAGGCATGCCCTAGAAACATGCGGCTATGTCGTGCTTAAACCCAACGACCTCAAAATGACTCTGTTGAGGCATTGCGCCCCATGCGGACAGAGACGATTGTTATCGTCGTCGGGAAATTGCGCGCTGGCGTCGGATGGCATTGTCTGCAGTGGTGATGATCTTTACGAACTGCATCTGCCTCTCCTCTCACGTATCGCCGGGCGCAATTCAAATATCGCAAACGGTACCTTTTCCTCGGTAAACGGCTCTTTTGCCGTCTCCGTTTTCGATGTTCGCTATATTACGATAAAGTGCACGCTGCGCAAGCGACAAATTCAAATTTCTGAAAAGTTTTTTCATTAGTTTGTGAATTGCAGTGCAAATACGCACCATTCCTGCGAAAATACGCTCGACTACTAGTTGATGGTTATAACGTCTGAAACAATCTCGAAACGAAAGGCGCATTTTTATGCAAACTTACGAATCGGACGCCAACATCGGCAACATTAAGATTCTCGCCGTCGATATGGACAAGACGCTGCTGACCGACGATCGCGTGCTGCCCCAGGGTCTCGACGAGCGTCTGGACAAGCTCGCCGACGCAGGCATCGTATTCTGCCCCGCCAGCGGACGTCCCGCCCCCAAGCTCGAAGAGATGTTCGAGGGCATTAAGAACCGCCTCGCTTTTTGTCCCGATAACGGAGCGTGCGTGATCTATCGCGGCAGCTATATCTATAAGAGCAATATTGACGTGGAGCTGTATCAGCAGGTCTTGAGCCGTGCCTCGGAGGATCCGCGCGCTGTCCCCGTCCTTTGCTGCTTCGACGAGTTCTACGTGCTTGCCCGCGACCATCAATACCACGACGAGATCAGCGTCTACTACAACACAATCAACTACGTCGACAGCTTTGAGGGCATCGATTTCGAGTCCAACAAGATTTCGGTCTTCTTCCCAGGCTACGACGCCGAGCCCGCTTTCCGCGAGACCTATAGCCCCGAGTTCTCGGACAAGCTCTACGTCACCAACGCTGGGCGCGAGTGGATCGACTTTATGAACCTGGGCGTCGACAAGGGCGCCGGCATCGCTCACCTGTGCGAGCACCTGGGCATCGATATTGCCGATGCTGCCGCCGTGGGCGACACCTACAACGACATCCCCATGCTGGAGCGCGTCGGTCACAGCTTTATCGTGGACAATGCCGAGGAGCACATGAACGCGCATGCCAAATGGCGCATTCCGAGCAACAACGACGGGGGCGTACTGACGCTCATCGACGCCATCTTGGCGGCCCGGTAGCCGTCCCATCGGGCCTGGCCGGGCGAGACGGGTAAGTTTTTCGTTC
>URDZ01000040.1:0-16546 GCA_900546725.1 uncultured Collinsella sp.
CCGGGGCGGCGGGGGCGGCGTAGGCCGCGGGCCCGCACAGGGCCAGGGCGGCCGCGACCGCCAGCGCGGCGGCGGCACCGGAAATTCGTTTCGTGGAGCGTCTCATGGAAAATCCCCCTAATCTAGCAACGGTTTCCAAGTCTACTAGATTGGGGGGACGGGAGCCAAGCTGCAATACCCCCAAGACACCCGTCTATAGGTCGTGACGTTGTCTATAAACAGGCTCACCGCCCGCGGAATAAAATTCGGCGCAAATCGTTTGAGCAGGCGACGCGCGGAAGGAGCGTGTAGGGCGGTAATATACTGACCGTCAGCCGCAGCATCCTCGCGGAAACCCATTTGTTGCCGGAACTATAGTCCCCGGCGCGGGCTCACTTAACTCCCCGGCACGGGCTCGATATCCTCTCGGATATCTAATCGTCTTGGACTTTTACCCACCCAAGCACAGTACGGCTTTTACGTGCCGCCGCGCAGAGCCTAGCCTGGAACTATTGTCTAAAACATAGGCCTTCAAAGCAACTTAGGTTCAAGTACGGACATGCAAATACGGGCACTGGATACAGGTCTTGACTGTCAATGGTTATCAATCGCATGTGTTTCTGGCAAATTACGCCCGTCTTATGCGTGCGATACAATCAGTCTCACCGAACACCAAACCAGCAACCCGAAGGGACCAACGTGTTAACAATTCACTATGGTGATATGGAAAACGTTATCTACAATACGTCGGTTTACTTCGATAACGTCTATTCGCCCCAGTGGTTTCAAGACGCCTTTGCTCAAAGGATTATTAAATCAATCGATAAAGGCAATGTCGTTGGACCCTGCGCAATAGACACCAAGATCCTAGGCATTATCCCTCCTGAAAGGCTGTCGGGAGGCACTAAGACGCTGTTGCTCATGTACTTCATGCCTCAGAACGTATACAACGCCACAACCTGCAGCGACAATTGCGCTTACTGGATTCTGAGAATTGCCACGCAAAAGGACTTAACCATCAACCTCTACCATCTGATGGATTTTGGAAACGGCAAGTTCACGGCTACCGTTGCAAACACGGGCGATGTCGTTCACACGATGTTCGACCTTGTCCCTATAGCCGCAAAATGCCTAAGGGAAACTCCTGACATGCACTTTCGTTAGGCTCTGTTAGACCAAGATTGACATACATATGTCATCACGGCGCCATATCGTTAGCCTCGTAGACCGCGGGGCAGCATGAACGCCGAGGACCTGGTAATCACCTTCAAGAGGGACATCGCGAGCCTCAGCAGGACCGAACGCCGCCGGCTCCGCCTACGAGGCCGAGCGCTCCCCGCGCTGCGGGTCCGCCGCGGTCGTGAAGAAGGGCAAATCAAAGAACGGCGAGCAGCGTTACCTCTGCCAGGATTGCGGCAGGACCTTCGGCATGGGCAGCGGGCACATCCTGGGGACGAGCAGGCTCCCGAAGGAGACCTGGATGGCCTATGCCGAGTGCTTCGTTCTCATGCTGCCCCTGCGCGAATGCGCGGGGCGCTGCCATGTCTGCCTCAAAACAGCCTACACCATGCGCCACAGGCTCATCGAGTGTCTCTCGACCTACTCGCCCTCGTTCAAGACCGGGCGGGGCTGCGGCTGAGGGCTCGACGAGACCTACTTCCCCGAGCCGTTCAGGGGCAACCACTCGAAAGGGTCATTTACGATGCCACGTCCCTCCCGACATCGCGGCAAGCAGGTGCACAGGCGCGGACTGTCGCGCGAGCAGATCTGCGTCTTGACCGGCGTGAATGACTCGAACGAGACGTTTCTCGAGGTCTCGGGACGAGGCATCCTGTCGAGGAAACGCGCCATGGACGTGCTGAGGGACCGCATCGCGTCCGCTTCCGTCGTGGCGCCGGACAAGGCGTCCGCCTATGTCGACGTCCTCGCGGAACTCGAGGTCGCCGCACACACGGTCCACGATTCCAAGGACCGTTCCGAGGGGACCATCAATCGGATCAACACCGTCCATTCGCTCCTCGATACCTTCATGAAGCCGTTAAAGGGCGTGTCGAAGAAGCACCTCGGCGCCTACCTCGCTTGGTTCAAGTAGCGCCGGACCTTCATGGCGACCGATTCCGGCACCGCCGAGCGCACGGTTGCGCGACAGCTCGCCAACGGCGTGTGCAGGAGCCGCATCCGTGATATGTTCAACGTCCTGCCGCCCTAACAGAGCCAAATCAATCCAACAGTTTAGATAACGGGTAATGATTCGGGAACAGGGCGTTCGGCCGGATGGGACAGATGGATATGGAAAGAACGAACCCCTACGGGGCACACAAGTAGAGACAAAAAAAATGGGGTCGCTTCGAGAAGCGACCCCATTGTTTGCACAATTGAATTAGGCGCTGAGACCAAGTTGAGTCAATCTTAGACTAACAGAGAGAAGCGCCGCCCAAGTCATGTACTATCCGCTCCAACTCGACAATGTAGGACTCAACCGAATCATCCGATGGCGAGACTTCTGCTCGAATAATGTGGTCCCATTTATACAGGAAATTTTCAACCTGTCGATCTGGGTCATTCTTCCACAGTGGAGCAAGTGCAATCAACGCCGCATCAAAAGGATTGAAGGAAAAATTATCAGCATCAATATAGCCACCCATACCGCCCCTGTCGCAGTCATATACACTTCTAACTATTCTCTCCAATTCAATAGCCTGATTATGATTCATAAAATCACCTCCCTTTCTACTCTTGATACCCCAAAATAGAGAGGAAAAGAGTTTCGATAACATTTATCCGGTTGAAAATCATACACAATCGCTAAACATCTGTTGATTTCCGATCTCAGCCGATCACATTAAACCGATAGGCCGTTCCGGCAGTTATCCGGACGCCCCCGCGGACCCCGTGGGCCCCGGGGGCGGCGTTTTCCCAGTTGGAGGAACGGTGGAGATGTGTTTCGATGGGTTCGGTGGCCATGCTTCGCCCTCCGCCCGACACCGCTTCCCAGACCCAGTCGGACGTTCGGTCCGCCTATTCCGTTTTACCTTAAGGATAGACCAGCGGGGTATCGCCCATCTCGGCGCGCGCAGGCTCTATGAGCCCCGGCGTCAGGTCGAGCATGTCGACGGGTGTTAATGATCACTAAAAAGAGGTCCGCGTGATCGCCGGCAATCGAGCACCGTGAGCACCGAAACTGAGCAGTTTGAGCAGAAGGGCCGTACCCCGGGAACCGAGAGCGCGGCCCTCGCCATACGGTTTCCCCGGGCGGACACTTTGGCGAGGCCGCCCGGGAAGGATGGGGAGATGACCGTGCCCCTGGACACAGTGAATGATATACGGTCGACGGAGGCAGCCGGACGCCCGGGGTTCAAGATAGCCCGGGCACTTCACCTGAGCCGCAACACCGTGGCGAAGTACGCCGACATAGAGGACATGTCACCCGCCGCAACGATACCCCAAAGGAGGGCCAGGCCGACGCTCGAGTAAATCTGAATCTACCCCATCCCCTCATCTATCGCCACGAGGAACTTAACCACTTCCCCAGTATGCACGCGAACTCCCGTCCGAACAATCGAATGACCCACCATAGTATCCGCGGCCCCCAAACAAGCAGCGAACTAGAACCGTTCGAGAATCTCCTCGGCATTCTCTCGCAGATAGATATTTAGGTCCGGCACGGCAAACTGCACGTAGCCCCTCTGTGGCGCCTGAATAACCTCTCTTTGTAGCAATTTTGCCCTAATAGAGCTAACCTCATTGGTCTTTTTACCCATGCGCCTAGCAATCTCGGATGATTTGGACTGTCGTTTGTCCTCGCACATCGCCAAAAGGTATTTGATATCGTTAGGCCCCAGTCCAGAAATCGCGGGCTCGTGAACAACATCGTGAAAACGAGCCTCTGCCAGCGCAATGCCTTCGGCAACATCGCGCTCGCTCACAATGGCACTTTTGGCACGATGCAAAGTTGGCGCGCTGCCAAATGGAATAACCGACCAGTTGCACCAGATAGGCATAGCCCTTAGTGGCCTTAGCGGCTCTCGACAGAAGATTGTCCTCTATGGTCAAACCAGTCGCGACAAAGCTATCGCCCATAGAGAGCGCTACCTCCACCTGGTTGATAGGCGCCAGATCTTCGGGGAGGGCACGACGCAAGAACGTAAGCGCCTTGCCGTTAATAAGATCCATAACGCCGGCGGGTAAGCCGGCAAAGGCAAGTGCGATATCTACTTATATCGAATAATATCGAGCTGTATAAGCTTGTATAAACTTATCGCGAAAGTATCGAGTTTTCGTAATTTATCTTAGTAAGTAGTCCAACCCTGCTTTCTTCCAAGTTCATAGCGAAGGAAAGTTAAAGACTTCCTAAAAACTATTGCCTTAGACCGAGAAATACTCGCTCTCAACGGATAAGTTCGGCCCCAACCACGGATCGCCCGTCAAGAAGAACTCCGGCCAGCGCTGCATGAACAGTGCCTGTTCACGTTTCCAGCGACACATCTTTTCCTCGTTGGCCTCTTCTCTGCCGCGCGAGGTAAACTCGTAGTGGCACAGCTCGGCATAGGGCGTAAAGATGGTGCGGTAGCCCGCCTCCCATGCGCGCAGGCAAAAGTCTGCGTCGTTAAAGCCGACGGCGAACTCCTCGTTGTAGCCTCCGACCTGCTCAAACACGTCGCGACGAACCATCTGGCAGGCGCCCGTTACGGCGCTAAAGTTGCCGGGACGTACAGCACGGGCAAGGTATCCCTCGCGCTTTGCCGAGAAGTCCTGGTTGGCATGGGCAAGTGCGCCGCGCACGCCAACCAAAATGCCGGCATGCTGCACCAGATGATCGGCAAAATAGAGTTTGGCGCCCACCACGCCCGCATCGGGACGCTGCATATAGCCCATCATCTCTTCGATAAAGTAGGGGCTTATGACCTCGGTGTCGTTGTTCAGCAGCAGAAGGTAATCGCCCTTGGCATGCTCCACGCCAAAATTAATGATCTGAGAGTAATTGAACTCGCCCGGCCAGTACACAACGCGCGCGATGCCCTTGCCTTCTGATGCCGCAGCCACGCGTTCCGGCAGGGTTTCGTAATACGCAAACGTATCCGGGGCTTCGCTGTTGTTCTCCACCAAGACGATCTCATAGTTGGCATACGTGGCCTTCTGGGCAATCGACATCACACAGGCATCGAGCGTCTCAACGTGGTCCTTGGTGGGAATCACAATGCTCACCAGCGGCGCAGGCTCCGGCAGCGCATAGCGCATGCGATAGACAAACGGCGTCTCGGTCTCCTCGACCGTTCCGCAAATGCCCAGCTCGTTAAAGTGACGCTGCAGCGCAAGGCACCCGGCTTCAATAGCATACGGCTTGCTATCGGCAGAGCCATCGGCGGTCGACCCCGGATGCACGCGCCAGTGATACAGCACGTGCGCAACATGCTCAAACCGTGCGCCCGCCGAAAGACAGCGAAGCGTCAGGTCGTAGTCCTGGGCACCCGCAACGTCTTCTGGGGACGTGCCAATACGATCGATTAGCGCCTTCTCCACCATCAGGAAATGCGTCACGCAGTTATGGCTATAGAGCAGGTCGACGTTGAGCTGCGTCTTAAAGACAGGCTGACCCCACTCCCCCGTTTTCTGGAACATGTCCTCGTCGCAGAACAGGACCTGGGGACGCTCGCCCTCGGCCGCCTTATTCAGCGCGGAAACATACTGGAATAACGCGTCCGGTTCCAGAATGTCGTCATGGTCCAAGAACGCGATGTAGTCGCCCGTCGCTTGCTCAATACCCGCGTTGGTGTTGACCACGATGCCGCCGTTGCCGGGCAGCCCAATGCGACGAACGCGCTCGTCATTGGCGTCCACCGCAAGGTCGGCCACCGCGTCCCATTCGGGCGAGGCGTCCATAAGCAGCAATTCCCAGTTGTCATAGCTCTGGGCTAGCACCGAGTCCAGCAGCTCGCGCAGGTAGACCCGATCAGTCTTGTAGCACGGCACCACAATGCTCACGAGCGGCCTATAGGCAAAGGCCGCCGAAGCGACACGTTGGCACGCCAAATCGCCCGGCTTTGCGCGATGTTGCTCAAACCAACGTCGATAAGCTGCGTCGTCTGCACGCGCGTCCTTCATGCGGTTCCAACTGTCATCGAACATGCCGTTGTACAGGCGACCATCCATGGCGCAAAACCCGCTCTGGATCTGCTCTGTGGGATCGCTCACAATCGCGACAAAATCTCGTATATCCTGAGGCATCTCAACGCTCAGATACGTTTTATTGACGCGGCATCCGTTCTGCTGCGGCACATCGACCTGCGATTCAAACACATGCACGGTGGCATCAATCGCATTCATATGCGTATCGAAGATCTGGAACTCAGGGGAGCACTGGGGGTCTCCCGCCCAGGCAACCTCATAGCGCCACACCGCGCCGGCGTCTGTCGGTAAATAGCGAATGGCATCGATCTCGTAGCGACCGCAGCATTCGCCACGCTGCGCATCGCGGATAAGCGCGCACAGCGCAGGCTTTGCTTTGTAGTTAATCTTGGATTCCAGCTTGGCCACGCGGCTATCGAGGCGAATGGAGCCCAACCTTTGGCCACCGGATGCAAAAACGACATCCATCGACGAGCCATCCAAAAACGGAAGCACCAAGACGGCGAGCTCGTGCTCGTAATCGGAAACGGAAGGGCAAAGCGCCAGCACACGGCCATGATCGACCGGGAGCACCAGCGACGACACACAAGAACCGCTCGTCGTCGCATGGGCAAACGCTTGAGAACCCTCCCGCTCGATAAGCGCGGCGACATCCTGACCGGCAAAACGAAGCAGCACAAACAGACGGCCCTGACTGCGGCAAAGTGCCAAACGCTTGATACTCATCTACACTTCTCGCTTTCCCAGGGCGTTCGCTGCTATGCGCTTGCAGGCACCCAGGCGCCCAAACCTCAAGACGTCGTAATCGAACATGAGCTTTTTGCACCCACGGGCATTGGGGGCCTTGCTGGTAAGCGCCGCACGCACCATAGCAGCAACAGAAGGAGCGCATTGTGCGAGCGCAGCATCGCTGCCCACGACAGAACCGGCAAGCGCCGTGGCAACGGCAGCAAACACCTTGCCGCAGTCCAAACCCAACAACCTGAGCGCATCGTACAGCACCAGATCGCACAGGAAATATGCCAGGTCATCGGCGTGCTGAGCATCGAGACCGTCGCGCTGCCAGTCAGCCAGCACCGCGAAGTAAATCTTCACGTGCTCCAGCAGGCGCGTCTCGTCGTCATAGCGCATGGTGTCCATGAGCGAGCCCTTGCGCGCCACGCGGTAGTCATACAGCTTGTTCGAGATAAGCGCGGTCTTGTGCGAACGACCGTAAACGGCAAAATCGAAGACCTGGTCCTCGCCATACTTAACGGTTTCGTCGAACACGATCCCGTTGCCCAGCAAAAACTCACGCTTGCAGGCGGTGCGCCATGCAAAGGGGCGAGATGCTTCCTTAAACAGTAGGCCGGAGCTATAGCCTTCAAACGACACATCGCGCGGGCTCAGCACATAGTTAAGCCACGGATACCCCGCCTCCAGCGGATACGGATTCGCGCCAAAGGTCAAAACGTCGCAGTCCTCGCGCTCAAAGGCATCGACGATCACACGGCATGCATCGGGCGTAAATCGGTCGTCGGAATCCAAAAACGCGACGATAGGCGCCGTGGACGCGGCGATGCCTGCATTACGTGCACTCGACAGGCCGCCGTTCTCCTTATCAACCAGCCTAAAGCGCGCGTCCTTTTCGCAATAGGCAGCCGCAATATCGCGCGAACCGTCCGGCGAGCCATCGTTGACTAACACGCCTTCCCAATCGGGCATGTCCTGCGCAAGCAGGGAGTCCAGGCACCAGGCCAGGCACTCCTCCACTTTGTAGATGGGAACGACAACGGAAATCTTGGGAGTAGCCATAATCACTCGCTCCTACTGTGCGGTGGGAACGTCATCAGGGTGCGGGTTGTCGCCGTAGGTGCGCTGATACGTCAGCACGCGCCAGACCAGCGGCAGGCCGCCAATCTTAAAGTAATGCTTAAACGTATTGAGCTTGCCTGGCTTCTTAAAGTCAAAGCGCGAATCGATATAGGCGCGGGGCGACTTGACCATCAGGCGCAAGTCGGTCTCGCCACGCGGATCGAACAGCGACAGGTCAAAGCGACCGGCATCCCAATCGGCCTTGAGCTCGGACGAGACTTTCTTCCAAAACTTCTCGCGCAGTTCATCGACCAGACGCTCATCATTCCAACGGTACGTATCGACCTTCATGCGCATTAAAATGCCCTGGAGCTGAGCCTTGAGCTCGGGACGCTCGCCCAAAAAGCGCTGCATCTCGGCATATTCATCGCACACGCAAAACACCTTGTTGGGCGAATTAACGGAGCTCTTCTCATTATCCTGGCGATAGCACAAAATTGGGTCAGTAATAAACGCGGCACGCTCGGCGCAAGCCCAAACCTTAAAGTTAAAGCCTGCGTCCTGATACGAGGCGCCCGGCGTGGGAAGGAACCGAATCTGATTGTCGTTGAGGAACTCGCGCCGATAGATAGCCGACCAAATGGAAGGTTTGCGGTAGAAGATGCCCGGACGATCGACGGGGCGATACGCGGCGCCCGTCATATGCTCGTCGATGATCCCAAACAGCTCACGGCGCTCGCTGGGCGTGGACCAATACAGGTAAAAGTCGCCCTTTACCACATCGGCATGCTCAGCATCGGCCTTGGCGACCAGCTTTTGGAGCGAATCCTCAAACATAAAGTCGTCGGACTCAAGGATGCCCACGTACTCACCGCGCGCCATCTCCAGGCCGCGGTTCATCGAGTCGCCGTAGCCGCTGTTGGCTTTGTCAATCATCTTAACACGGGGATCGCGCTCCATGTACTCGCGGATGATATCTGGCGAACTATCGGTGGAGCCGTCGTTGATACAGATAATCTCGATGTCTTTGAGCGTCTGCGCCACGGCGGAATCAAGGCACTCGCGCAGGTAGCGTTCGACATTGCAGATGGGGACAAGCAGCGAAACTTTAGGGGTATCAGAGTTCTGCAAGAGAACCTCCTGTTGAATAGCGTGTAACAGGGTTATTTTAGCAGCCGAGTTGCGGCGGGCGGCAGCGCTTGGAATTAGATAAAGTGCTCCAAGCAGGCTTTGAGACCGCGAGTCGAAAGATAGAACAGCGTGGCGTCTGCCATCGTAACGCCCGAGGTCGCCGCAACGAGCTTGCGGGCAACACGGCGAACGGCGCCCTTAGCAGGCACATCCGCCCACGCCGTTCCCAAAAACGTCGTGAGGTCCATGTTGACGCGAGCCGCCACGCGATGGAAGTCATCGGCATCCAAGCGCGCCAGGTCGAACACGATAAGGTCCAAAAACCAGGTGACCAGCTCGCCGGGGCACAGGTCCAAAAGGCCGTAGACCGCCCAGTCCTCCAAGACTTCCTCGAGCATCCGCATGTGGGCATCGATTTTTTTAGCGCGAGCATCGGCGCTGTTAAACTCATGCGTCGCCGAGTCGCTCTCCATCACATAGTGATAGAACTTGTCCGGCATGACGACGGTTTTGCTGGCAAGTGCATAGGCTGCGAACTGGAATACAACGTCCTCGCCCAAAGCCAAACCGGGAGCAAAGCGAATGCCCTCGCGATTGAGCAGCTCGCGCGAAAAAGCCGCACGGCAGGCATAGGGCTGCGCATTCGAATGGAACAGCAGTTTGGGATCGCGGGCGCCGAAGGTACCGGCTTTGGGGCTCATGAGTTGCTGGACGCGTTTGGGGGCAGCATCGGCAGGTTCACAGACGCCGCCAAAAACGGCGGCCTCGGCATCCGCAGACTCCATGGCATGCAACACGCGCTCGACCGTCTGGGCATCGATGTAATCGTCAGCGTCCACAAAAAAGACGGTCTCGCCCTCGGCGACATCGATACCGGCATTTCGAGCACACGAAACGCCCGCGTTTTCCTGGTCAATCACCAGTACGCGATCGTCGGCCTGCGCGATCTGGCGCAACACGTTCAACGAATCATCAGTCGAACCGTCGTTGACGCAGACAACCTGAATCGAGCGCTCGGACTGGACCAACAGCGAATCAAGGCATCGCTGAATGGAGCGCGACGAATTGTAGACGGGAACGACAATGGTCGCTTTGGGGGTCAAAGTCTCTCCCATGTCGACCTACCCCCTCAGCGATTCGATGAGGAAGGCAGCAACCACACCTGGGCCTCCAACCGAGGCGTAATACTTAGCACGCCCCAAGGCACCATCCGTCGCAAAACTCGGATGCTCGTCGACCCAGCCCTCAGGATCTTTGAGGATGGCAGCGAGATTTGCGCGCTTCCACGGCTTGAGATCGTCAAGCGAAAACTCCCCCGCGTCCAAGGCCGCTTGGAACTCCTTGGCCATCTGAACCAGGAACTCCTTATAGAACTTAGGCGCTAGACGCACGTAGTTCCACATGTACGAATCGTACTTAATGAGCTGATTGAACTTGAGCATGCGCGCAACGTCATCACTTGCGTGGTCACGGGCATAATCCTCTCGAATCCAACGCTCAATCTCGGCATACTCGGCATTGACGCAAAAAACCTTGGCAGAAGAATTGACCGAGGAGTTCTCGTTGTCCTGGCGATACGAAAGCACGGCATCGTGCAGGTAGACGGCCTTGTCGGCGCACGCGATCACCTTAAAGGCAAACGACGTGTCCTGAAAGGAGGCACCCGGGGTCGGCAAGAACTTGATGCCGTTGCGCTCAAGAAAATCGCGACGGTAGACGGCCGACCAAATCGACGGCTTTTGTTTAAAGAACTGTGTCGTGTCGCTTGGGTGCACCGGTTTGCCGCAGTCCTTGGGCTTAAACATCTCGTGCAGCGAGCGGCGCTCCTCGGGCTTGGACCAGTAGAAGTCAAAGTTGGCCTTCGCAAAATCGGCGTTGCAGCCCTCGGCCGCCGACACAAGCTTCTCCAGCGCATCGAGCGCCATAAAGTCATCGGACTCCAGGATGCCCACGTACTCGCC
The DNA here is from genome assembly GCA_900546725.1 of uncultured Collinsella sp. GTDB lineage: Bacteria > Actinomycetota > Coriobacteriia > Coriobacteriales > Coriobacteriaceae > Collinsella. Next base: position 10,992 of record URDZ01000040.1, read on the forward strand.
GCGGGCCATCTCCAGGCCGCGGTTCATCGAGTCGCCGTAGCCGCTGTTGGCCTTGTCGATCATCTTCACACGCTCATCGCGCTCCATGTACTCGCGGATGATATCCGGCGAGTTATCGGTCGAGCCATCGTTGATGCAGATGATCTCGATGTCCTTGAGCGTCTGCGCCACGGCGGAATCGAGGCACTCGTGCAGGTAGCGCTGAACGTTATAGATGGGGATAAGCAGCGACAGAACAGGGCTGCCAGAGGCGTTAGTAGACAAATGTGCTCCTTAGGAAATACCTGTCGTTTCATGGTATCAAAGGGTCGGCGCGCCGACGGGCGTTTATATAATCTATGGAGCTCGCAGAGGCAAACCGATAAGAAAGGACGTCATGCAGCCCAAAGCCGCACGGAACATACCCATCGAAGCGCTGCGTTTGGTCGCGGTCGCCGGCATCGCGGTGTTCCACACCTTTCAGTGGACGTTCCAAGCCGTCTGCGTCGGCGCCGTGGAATATGCCCCACTTGCGATGTTCCCCTATTCCGGCGTACTCGGTTTTATTAACTTGCTTGGCTGCTGGGCCAACGAGGTCTTCTTTATGATCTCGGGCTATTTTCTCATCGCTTCAGCCGCGCGTGCTTGGGACGGTGGAGCAACGTGGAAGTCGCAAATGCAACGGACGGCGCAGCGCCTTGGCAAGGTCATTATGCCCACTGCGTTTTATTGCCTCGTGGCGCTCGCGTGGTCCACGGTCGTCTCACCCATTCCCGATGTTACCCTCAATACGCACTACTGGTACACGTTAGGCCTTGAGTTTATCTGGGTCTATGCCGCCACGGTCTTCATGGCGCCATGGTTTGGACTGGCTAAGAGTCGACTCCCCCAGAAAACCTACAAGACGACGGTCATCGCCGTTGGCATCCTCGCATTTGTTGTTAACGGGTATTTAGCCGCTATGAGTGCGACAAGCGCCGGCGAGTTTTCTTGGCTCCAAAAGCTCATGAGCGCTACCACGTACGTAGTCGCGTTTTTGATCGGCGGACTGCTCCGCGACGTTACCGATGTCATGGATTCGGACAGGGTGGGCGCCTTGGGCATGCGATCGCTCGTAACGGTTTTGGTGCTCACCATCATCCTGGAAGGAGCACTCTCCTTCACCGACAACCTCACAGCGATGACAATCCTCTCCTACAAATCGACCTCGCTGATCTCGTTTGCCCTCGCTGCCGCCTCACTGCTCTTTGCGGCTACCCGACGCAGTGCCTCAGGCAATTCGCGGACTGCAGGTGCCATCGTCACCTTATCGACCGCCACGCTCGGTTTCTATGTGATGCAGTCGCTCACCAATAGCCTGTGGCGTCCCGTCTTCAATACGTTGCTCGCAAACATACTGGTCAGCCAAAACAGCCCGGCAGTTATTTGTATCGTCACGGGTACCGTCATTAGCATCGTCTTTGCCCTGACGCTTCTCACCATCGACGCAGCTAGAAGCCCTATCGCTCGCAAGCCCAAGCGGCAATAGACACGCTGCCGTCAGACCCTAAAGCCGCTACAGCCATGGCAGGTTCCTGCGTTTTATTCAAAGCTTGCCGCTAAGGTACGCCGAGCCTTTACAATAGGACAGTCCCAAGGACGTATTCGATAGCTTCCGCGCAGCACTCGCCCGCCGCGCGTGAAAGGATATATTGCTCCATGCCTTCAACCCTTCCCGCCCCCATCGACAAGCTCGCCATCGTCGTCGTTACGTACAAGCGCCAGGAACTCCTGGCCAACTTGTTCGATTCCATGACCGAGCTCACGGCAACGCCCTGGCGCATCGTGATTGTCGATAACGAGAACTCGCGCGAGACCGAGGCCATGTGCACCGCATTCAACGAGCGCCTGGCCAACCTGTGGGGCATCGACACCGAGCAGCCCGACGCGCAGGGCGGCACCGACCGCGTTATCTACGCGCCGCAGCTTGAAAACGGCGGCGGCGCGGGTGGCTTCTCCGCCGGCACCAAGTGCGCCTACGACCTGGGCGCCCAGTGGTTCTGGGTGATGGACGACGACGTGCTCGTCATCCCCGAAGGCATCGAGCGTCTTGCCAAGTGGACCGACCGCTACGATGTTATCCAGGGTTCGCGCCTGGACTTTGACGGCGGCGCCTTCTTTTGGCAATACCAACTCATCCTTTCACTCGGCATTCCCAACCCAGTCGCCAAGTGGGACTTGGGTCCAGAGGGTTATCGCGCCATGAACCAGCTGTGCTTTGAGGGCGGCATGTTCTCGCGCCGCGTGGTCGACAAGATCGGCCTGCCCGATGCGCGATTCTTCATCTACGGCGACGATGCCTGCTATGGCTACGTGGCCAGCCAGCACTTCCCCGCCGCCGTTGTGGCCGACCTGGTGCTCAAGCGCGCCCGCGCCGTCTCTAACTGGGATATCGCCGGCAAGCGCCAGCTCAACTCCACGAGCGACACCAACCGCTACTACATCATGCGCAACCGCGGTTATCTGGCACGCTACATGCAGATCTACGGCGACTACCGCCCAGCGCTGTTCCGTCTGGGCAACGCCGCGACCTTCTGCAAGGAATTCATTCGCCTGGCTGCCGTTGACAAGTGCTTTAAGACCGGTATTCCGGCGCTGCGCCGCGGCATGAAGGATGCCCGTAAGATCATCAAGGATCCCGACTGGAAGCCCATGCCGCCCATGAAGGATACCGAGTAACGGAAGCCGGAAACATCTCGGCGCTTAAAGCCGCTGGCACACCGCCGCCACATGCTGTCCATCAAAACCAAAGCCCCAGCGCATGCGACCCACGCCGGGGCGCGGCACACGGATTTCGTCGAAGCCGTCGCGCTCTATGTCGAGCAGCGACTGCACGGCCAGCAATTCCAGGCCCAGCGCATCCACACCGGGGTCATACATCATGTTGATCGTTATCAGCGGACGTTCATCGAGCATACCGATCGTATCGGCTATGTCGAACACGGCGCCCGTAGGAAAAACCTGGATGTCCCAGCGATCCGCGCCACACTTTCGCCTCGAAGCAGGATTGGCATAGCCCGGCAATCCAAAGCAGAGTCCTTGCAAGAGTAGGTGATATGGCAGCGGTGTATCTGGGTCGGTCGCACCGATTCCCGCATCTCCCAAGATGCGGCTTAGCGCCCGCCTCACGGTATCCTCGTTCCCATGGCACAGCCCGTCGCGAAACGCATCGACGTCTCGAATGTCTTCTGCGGCGCACTCAAACCACTCAATAATCACTAGACGCAAGGCCTGACGAAGCTCGTTATTGGGCAATCGCAAAGCACGGAGGCGATCGCCATGCTCTGGCTCCTCAGTCATATCCGTCGTGAGAAAACCGGACAGATACAGCGCTGTCCACATGTCATCGTCAGGCGAGACATCTGGCTCTGCAGTGCCCAAACAAAGCGGGACCTCAGCGCACCCATGGGCCTCGAGCAAATCAAACAAGACCGAAAGGCGGTCGAGATTCCACCCGGCAACTACCCTACTCAGGCAATCGGCATATCCATACAGATCGGCACGCACGGGCGCCGTGCAGCCTCGGCCCAGAAAACCGATCACACGCTCTGGACTCGAGCAATAGGCCCTGCCAAACCGATACCCCTCGAGCCATTCACGCGCATCATCAAGGTATTCCTCGCGCCCAGCATGATTCAACAGAGCCTGGACCTCAGCATCCAAAAAACCGAAACATCGGTCACACCACGCCGACAGCGGCGTCGTCAGACAATACGAGCAGCCGCGCGAAGAAAGCGCCGCTTCGGCAGGACTGGGACGCTCCCCCATCAGACACGTCAGCTGCAACGAATCGCGCGCAGTGGCAATGGCGTCAAACAGCACACGGTCAAGTAGTTCTGCCGGATCGGCGTCGGAAGCGCCCCTCGCGCTCGCACGGCGAGACCACGCCGCATCGTACCCATCAACGAGCAATACAACCTGCTCATCGCAGGCAATCTCCAGCAGCTCTATGAGCACACCGAGCACCGAGTCAACCTCGTCCGCGCTCGCCACACCACGTGCGACACGTTCGATGTGACGCACCTTATCTCGAGCTAAATCCGGAGCCTCCAAGAGCGCCAACAAGCGAGCGCACTCGCCCGAAAGGGCATCGCGCACGACGCCGGCAGCAGCGGGGCCACGCCTCGCAGCGCCAGAAAAGTCCAGCGATATCACCGGATAGCAAGCATACTCATCCCGATAGCGCCCTCCGTCCGCATCCCAAATCTGAGCATCGGCAAACAAACTCTGACCAGCGCGGCCGACCGCAGGACGCTCCAGAAAAGCCCTGAGCATCGACAAGTTCATGCTCTTGCCAAAACCCTCGGGTCGACAGCACACCACAACGGACGCGTCGCAGTCCAACACATCGGCAATAAACATGGTCTTGTCGACCAGCGTGCAGAAACCAAGAGCCTCCGCATAGTCGTGCATGCCAATGGGCAAAACCGCATCGTCGGCACAGCCGATCAAACGCACGCCAAAGCCGTCAGCACAACCATTATTTGCCTGTTCAGACACCAAAACGTTCCCCCTAAATCGCAACACGATGCCAATTGTAATGACCGCCTCGCGCGTACCGATGTCGCCGCGCAAACATATCGGGAAACGGTAGCAACAAGAGGCGTGAGGGGGCACAACTAATCGTTGCACAACAAAACGGGGCCCGATGCATTCGCACTGGACCCCGTCCCGACTCTTTAATTATCAAGCAACCGAGAGGCTACTCCTCCGAGCCGTCCTCCCCAGAAGCTTTCTTCTGCTGATCGAGCTTATGCTTACCACTTACGATAGACGTAGCGCCCAGTGTGGCCAAGCTTGCACTGGCAAGGCTCGCCATAACGATAAGGTCGCCCGTCTTGGGCATGTTACCGCCAGATGACTTGGTCGTTGTAGTCGTCGTGGTTGTAGTGGTCACCGTCTTGGAGTCATTTTGCTCTTGGACCTGGTTGTCAGCACCGCTCTTGTCGTCGTCTTCGGGCTGTTTCTTTTCGCCCTCGGTCTTGCTCTCGTCCTTCTTCTGAGCGGATTTGTCGTCCTTCTCCTCAGAGCTAGAACCCTTATCGGATTCGGTCTTCTCGGAAGCCTCGCCCTTGGAGTCGCCCTTTGCAGCCTCGGTCTTTTCCGTGGAAACCTGATCAGAGTTGTCCTTGTTCTGGGTCGAGCCGTTATTGACGCCAGCCATCAGCGAAGAGCCCAGCGTAGAACCAAGCTGCACGGAGAAAGAAGGCTTCTTGTCCGGCGAAGCAACGGGAGCGTCCGGCGCCTTATTCGAGTCGTCCTTGGAAGCATCGGAATCAGGGGCTGCGTCAGAGCCGGAGCCGTTGTTAGAGCCGGTGTCAACGGACGAATCGCTCGAGCCGGTGGATGAGTTAGAGGTGCCAGCGTCGGTCGAACCAGAAGCGTCGCTGTCCGTATTGCCGGCAGAGCTTGAAGACGAATCGCCCGCAGCAGAGCCGTTCGAAGTAGAGCCGTCGTTGGTAGTGCCACCAGCAGAGCCATTACCGTCAGCATCGGTCGAGGGCGCATCCATCCTGTCATCGTTGACATCGTCACTC
>URDZ01000041.1:0-16386 GCA_900546725.1 uncultured Collinsella sp.
GTTGTTAAAGCGGCGGGCGATGGTGCGGGTGAGCTCGATGTGCGGCAGCTGGTCGCGGCCGACGGGCACGACGTTGCCCTTGCAGAACAGAATGTCGCAGGCCTGGTGCACCGGGTAGGTGAGCAGAAGGCCGGTAAGCTCGTGGCCCGAGGCCTCCATCTCGGCCTTGACCGTGGGATTGCGCGCCAGCTCGGCCTCGGAGACCAGCGACAGGAACGGCAGCATGAGCTGGTTGGCGGCGGGCACGGCGGAGTGAGCGTAGATCATGGTCTTGTCGGGGTCGATACCGCAGGCAAGGTAGTCCATGACCATGTTGTACACGTTGTCCTGGATGTGCTCGGTGGTGTCGCGGTCGGTGATGACCTGGTAGTCGGCGATGAGTACGTTGGTCCTGGCGCCCATGTTCTGCAGCTCCACGCGGCCCTTGAGGGTGCCAAAGTAGTGACCCAGGTGCAGACGGCCGGTGGGGCGGTCGCCGGTAAGCATGGTGAACTTCTCGGGCGTCTTGGCCAGGCCCTCGCGAATGGCGTTGCTCTTTTGCAGCGCGACTTCGTAGCTGTTCTCGTTTGGCATGATTGCTCCTAACGTTCGTTCGCAGGTTTTGATGATAACGCGTTTATTGGAGGGGCGGGGCGTAAGTAGGCGAGGGGCGGGAGAGGGGTGGCTTGTGCGATGGGCGCGGCGTGGCCGCGCTTGGCCAACGGTGCCTTGGCACATCCTCGGCAGCTTGCCCTAGAGCTTGTGGTGGCGCTCTTCTTTGCGCTCCTCGGCTGCCTGCTCCTCCTGCTTAAAAGCGGGGTCGTCGGGGGTGACCAGCTCGTCCTCGTGCGTGCGCTTGTTGTAATGGTGGCGTAGCACGGGTTCAAACAGGTGTAGGTGCTTGGCGAAGGCAGCCGAGCCAATGGCGAGCACGGTAAAAATGAGCACGCGCATGGGCACCTCGACCTGATTGATGGCGGCGGCGCCGGCCGAAAGCATAATGCACCAGGCATAGATGAGCAGCACAGCCTGTTTTTGGTTGTAGCCTTCTTGGATCAGGCGGTGGTGGATGTGGCCCTTGTCGGCCTGCCCGATGCTAATGTGGGCGCGCTTGCGGCGCACAATGGCGCTAAACGTGTCGATGATGGGCACACCGGCAACGATGAGCGGGATGATAAGCGAGGTGAGTGCGGCGGTGCGGCTCACGTTGAGCAGCGAGATGGAGCCCAGCGCAAAGCCCAGAAGCAACGACCCCGAGTCGCCCAAGAAGATACTTGCGGGGTTGAAGTTGTAGCGCAAAAAGGCCAGACAGGCGCCAAAGAGCGCAATGGAGAGCGCGGCGGCGTCGATGCGGCCCGAGAGAACAGCCATCGAAAACATGGTGAACGATGCGATGCCGCAGATGCCCGTGGCCAAGCCGTCGAGGCCGTCGATGAGGTTAATGATGTTGGTGAATGCCACCAGATAGATCACGGTAATGGGGTAGGCGAGCCATCCGAGCATGATCTCGCCGGGAGCAAACAGGTTGACGATGACGCCGATCCGCAGGCCGCCCATGCAGGCGATAAGCGCGGCGAGGACCTGTCCGGCCAGCTTTTGCTTGGGCGTGAGCTGGAAGACGTCGTCGATGGCGCCGGTCGCAAAGATAACGGTAAAAGAAAGCGCAAGTATGGGGTAGCTGATGTGCAGACGGGGGTGGGGCACCAAAACGGGCGGCCAACCCAGGTACCAGGTGCCTAGGATTTGCACAGTGCAGGCGACGACCAGGCCCAAAAACACCGCCGTTCCGCCCAAACGCGGGATGGGCTTGGTGTTGATGCGGCGCTTAGAAGGATAGTCGACGGCGTCGAGCTTGATTGCCAGGCGCTTGACCAGGGGTACCGTGAGGAAGGTCGTGATAAAGGCCGCCGCTGCCACGCATAGGTACGGTATGTAGCTCGGGGATGAAGCCATGAATCTAAAAACCGCCAAGCGTCGAAGGAAAAGGTCAGAAGAACGCCATGCGCAAAGGGCATAGCCGAACCATAATACTCGACCAAGGGGGGTGCATGGAATTGCACGCAGCGATAATCACGCGCTTACCAGATATTGGGATGTTGTCGATGGCTTGTCGGGATGCCGGCGGGGATCCATATGGACTGTAATGGTGATTTTCGGCAAAAGAAAACCACCCCCCACGTTACGAAAATGAACCCACCTAAAACAGGTGGGTGCCCTCATCGACTGTTCCAGCGTCCTTAACAACGAAGGATACCTGTACTAGGTACGACTGTGTGGGCTCCCTAAATAAACGCGACGGTTCACCCAGTTGCTCCGCGGGGGGCGGAATACCTACATCATAAAGCGGCACTTTATCGATTCCAGTCTTGACATTACAAAAATCGTGTCGGACGATTACGGCGCCTTGGGCTCGAGCCGTCTGTGGGGTTGATCCCTTTACGTTTGAGCTGCTGAATCGTTGTTTTGGAGCATGGTTTTATGCCGACGTCGTTGACCGAACTTTTTTCGCCCGCCTGCCATTTGTGTCCGCGCCGTTGCGGTGCGGCGCGCGATGAGGGCGCGCACGGCGTCTGCGGTGCTAACGACACGCTCAAGGTGGCCCGCGCCGCGCTTCATATGTGGGAGGAGCCGCCTATCTCGGGCGAGGCCGGTTCGGGCACGATCTTCTTTAGCGGCTGCTCGCTCAAATGTATCTACTGCCAGAACCACGAGATCTCGACCGGCAATTTTGGCCTTGAGATTTCGCCTGAGCGCCTGGTCGAGATTATGCTGGAACTGCAGGACCAGGGTGCCAACAACATCAATTTGGTGACGGCGACGCACTATGCGCACCTGTTGCCTGCCGCGATTGCCGCGGCACGGGCGCGCGGACTGGTTATCCCAATCGTCTACAACACGAGTGGTTACGAGCGCGCGAGTGCCGTGGCGGCGCTGGGCGACCTGGTCGATGTGTGGCTCACCGACTTTAAATATGCCGATGCCGGGCTTGCGCAGTCGCTCTCCCATATAAAGGATTACCCGCGTGTGGCCGTGTCGGGTCTGGCCCAGATGGCGCGCGAGATCGAGCGCCGCGGGGGAGAGTTGGTGGACGAGGACGGGCTTATGAAGCGTGGCATGATCGTGCGTCACCTGGTGCTTCCGGGGCATGCAGACGATTCGTGTCGCGTGCTGGACCTGGTGTGGCAGACGGTGGGCGACGTGCCGATCTCGGTTATGAACCAGTACACGCCCAATGCGCTCATGCGCGAGCAGGGCGGCGACCTGGCACGCGCCGTGACGCGTGAGGAGTACGAGCAGGTGCTCGACCATGCCGACGACCTGGGTTTTACGACGATGTTCTGGCAAGAGGGCGGCGCGGTAGACGAGAGCTTCACCCCCGCCTTCGACACCACCGGCGTCCTCACCAGCGCAAAGTAGAGCGCACGCTGATGATTTTTCTGGGACGGGGATTAAAAAATCATCGAGAGGATCGCCTGTTCGAAAAGTTGTCAAAATAGCCGCGCCCCAAAAAGACTGGTTATTGGGCGTTGACAGTTGGCGAGCCGTAGGTAAAATATCGACTTGTCCTGGGGACGTAGCTCAGTTGGGAGAGCGCTGCCGTCGCATGGCAGAGGCCGAGGGTTCGACTCCCTTCGTCTCCACCCTTGGATTTGATAAGCCGCTGACATTGTGTCGGCGGCTTTTTTTAAAAGAAAGGGCTATACCATGGCCGAGCTTGAGTCCCAACCATTGTCCGACGAGGAGCGCGCTGAGTTGGAAGGGCTCCGCGCCGAGAAGGCCCGCCGCGAGGCTCGTGAAGAGGCCCGTCGCGAGCGTGAGGAGCTGGCTGTCCTGCGTGCCGAGCGTGCGAAGGCCGAGGAGATCGCCGCGAACGCCGCATCCGCATCGGCGCCCGCGCCCGCACCCAAGCCCGCTGCTGCGAAGCCTGCACCTGCCGCGCCCAAACCTCAGCCTAAAAAGGCCGCTCGTCCCAAGTCCGTCGAGCCTAAGCCGAGTCGTGACGAGATGACCTTTGCCCAGCGCATGGTTACCTCCAAGGAGCCTACGGGCGAGAACGAGGTCCCTGGCATGGCGCCGGCTCAAAAAATCATCATTGTCCTTGCCCTCATCGCGTTTGTCATCTTTATGGGCTACACGATCCTGACCAGCATGGGCCTGCTCTAACCGATTTGCATCGGGCGTCATGTCCGCATGCTCTGCTCTCGTCCAACCCTCAAATTCTGCACCACACATCCGAAAGGTCGCCCCATGGCTTTGACCGACATCTCTCATCCCACCGACATCGCAATGCTCACCGATCTGTACGAGCTCACTATGGCCCAGGGCCTGTGGGAGAGCGGCAAGGCCAATGAGCAGGGTTGTTTTACCGCGTTTTACCGCGACCATCCCTTTGGCAGCGCCTATGCCGTCATGTGCGGCACCGCCGAACTGCCCGAGCTGGTCGAGAATCTACGCTTTACGCCCGAGGACATCGACTACCTCGCCTCGCTCCAGGCCCCTGCCGGCGGCGCGATGTTCAAGCCTGGATTCCTCGACTACCTGCGCGATTTTCGTGCGCATGTAAACATCGACGCCGTTCCCGAAGGCGAGCTCGTCTTTCCGCGCGAGCCCATGGTGCGCGTCACCGGCCCCGCGCTCGAGTGCCAGCTGCTTGAGACGGCGCTGCTCAACATCGTCGGGTTCCAGACGCTTGTCGCCACCAAGACGGCGCGCGTGGTGCTCGCCGCCGACGGTCGCCCTGTGGCGGAGTTTGGCCTGCGCCGAGCCCAGGGTCCCGATGGCGGCCTGGCCGTCGCGCGCGCGAGCTACGTTGCCGGCTGCTCCTCTACGTCCAATGTACTCGCCGGCCGCCGTTACGGTATTCCCGTCTTTGGCACGCATGCGCACAGCTGGGTGATGAGCTTCGATTCCGAGCTCGAAGCCTTCCGCGCCTTTGCCAAGTCGAGCCCCAAGAATTGTACGCTGCTCATCGACACCTATGACGTGCGCGAGGGCTGTGAACATGCCATTACGGTTGCCAAGGAGATGGAAGCGATGGGCGAGCGCCTGTCGGCCATTCGCATCGACTCCGGCGACCTCGCCAAGCTCTCCAAGTATGTGCGCGGCCGTTTTGATGCCGAGGGCCTGCCCTATGTGGGGATCTCGGTTTCTAACGATCTGGATGAGTACACGATTCAGTCGCTGCTCGACCAGGGCGCGCCCATCGACAGTTTTGGCGTGGGTACCAAGCTCGCGACCTGCTATGACCAGCCGGCGCTGGGTGGCGTGTACAAGCTTTCCGCCCGCCGTGCGAGCGAGACAGATCCATGGACGCCGGTGGTCAAGCTCTCCGAGCAGCCCTATAAGCGCACGATCCCGGGTGTGCAACGCGTGCGCCGTTATTACGACGGCTTTGGCGGCCCAGTCTGCGACATGATCTACGACGAGGACCATCTGGCGGGGGAGGGCGCCGCGCGCGGCAATACCCTCGTGGCCGTGAATGATGCCGCCCTGGTGACCGACGTGTCCGAACTTGAGTATCGCGAGCTGCTGGTGCCGATCGTGCGCGATGGCAGTGCGGTGGCTCCGCGTGAGAGCATCCAGGACGCGCGCGAGCGCTGTGCTTGGGCGCTCGATCATCTGGACGCAGCTTTCAAGCGCTTCCTGTACCCGCAGACCTATGTGGTGGGCATGGAGCAGGGCCTGGCTCAGGTGCGCGACGAGCTCGTGCGCAAGAACATGGCCGCGGCTTCGGCCTTCCCCTGGGCAAAATGATCCGAAGGGGACGGAGGAAAACGGATCATTTTCGTCCGTCCCGCACCGGGTGCCCCGGCTGCTCCAGCTCGCCCGCCTGCTCAACACTCGATTGGTTTGACGTATGACGACTTCTTATAAAACGATGGTGGTAAAGATCGGCTCGTCCACGGTGGTGGGCGCCGACGGCAAGGTCAACCGCGCCTTTATCGGCGGGCTTGCCGATCAGGCCGCAGCGCTGCGCAAGCTCGGCTGGCGTCTGGTCGTGGTGAGCTCGGGCGCTATCGCCTGTGGCTATCCCGTGCTGGGCTTCGACCGTAAGCCGGTCGGCGACCTGCCGAGCCTGCAGGCCTGCGCTTCGGCCGGCCAGTGCATCATCTCGTCGGCCTACGACGAGGAGTTTCATGCGCGCGACCTGCTCACCTCGCTCGTGCTGCTCACGCGTCACGACACGGCGCGCCGTACGTCCTACCTGCACGCGCGCGACGCCCTGCTGCGCCTGGTGGAGCTTGGCGTGGTGCCGGTCGTCAACGAGAACGATACCGTTACTGTCGATGAGATCAAGTTTGGCGACAACGACACACTGGCGGCGCTTGTGAGCTGCCTGGTTTCTGCCGATCTGTGCGTGACGCTCTCGGACATCGATGGTCTCTATACTGCCAATCCGCATGAGGACCCCACGGCCGAGTTTGTTCCTGTCGTGCATAAGATCGATGCCAAGATTATTGCCTCGGCGGGCGATTCTTCCACATCGGTGGGAACGGGCGGCATGATTACCAAGATCCGCGCGAGCCGCATCCTGATGACGGCGGGCATTCAGAGCGTGATTTGCTCAGGCGAGGAGCCCGATGCGCTCGTGCGCCTCGCCCGCGGCGAGAGCGTGGGCACGCTGTTCGATCCGCCGGCGGAGCGTCTGGACATCGCACCCCGCAAGCTGTGGATCGCACTGGGCGACAAGGCGCATGGCTCGGTGACGGTCGATGATGGTGCTGCGAAGGCGCTGGTTAGCCGTGGCTCTTCCTTGCTTGCGGTGGGTATTCGCGAGGTCGATGGCCAGTTTGCCGAGGGCGATGTGCTCGATGTGTGCGATCCGAGCGGTATGGTCGTCGCCCGCGGTATCGCCGAGGCCGATTCGGACGTGCTGGAGCTTGCTGCCGGCCGCCGCCAGGACCAGATCGCCAGCAACCGCCTGCTCGCTAACTTGGCCGAGAAGCCGGCGATACACAGGGATAACCTAATCGTCTTCGCTTAACCAATTGACGCTGCAAACGCCCCTAAGCGGCAATCTGACGTTCAATCGTCGGGCATGACCAAAAGGTCAATGCCCTCCTCTTTCACGTCACCTTGCTCGCTTAGGGGCGTTTTCGCTTTCCGTTCTCTACCTGCGATGGCCGTAACGCCGGCATATCGTAAGTTGCGGTGAAATAGGGATGGTTTGGCGGCTTTAAAGCCTTTAACAGTCCTTATTTCACCGCAACTCGTTGAGGCGGCGGGGTCCCACTGCCGGCACTTGGGGACGTTCCTTTTGTGCCGGCACTTTGGGACACTCCTTTGCTAGAAGATCTGGCGCAGGTCTCCGCGGTTGAGCGCTTCGTCGAAGAGGTGCTTGAACACCGCGCTGCCGTGCAGGCCGTCGTGCTCGAACTCGTTGGTCACCCAGGCATGCGAGTTGCCCACGCGGCTGAGCGTATCGAGCTGCATGCCCGAATCGACGTACATATCGTCGAAATACACCGCGGCCTGGAGTGGCACCTCGTTGCAGGCTAGGCGCTGCGGGTCGTAGATCTTGTCCCAGCTGGTGTCTTCCATCAGCAGGTCCATGGCGGGCTTAAACGGCATAAGCTCGGGCATCTGCTCGAACATCCACGGGAACATGGCCTCGCCGGTAAACATGAGCGGGCGCGCGAGGGTGTCGAACTCGGCGCGGTGAGCCTTCTCTTCAGCCGCGGCCCAGCCAATGGGCATAGTGTCACCGTCGGCGTATATGAACTCCTGCAGCGTCCAGTACAGCGGATTCGTGCGCGTGTTGGTGCGCTCGAAGGCGCGCATCAAAAAGCTGTCAGATACCGAGGCGCCGCAGGTCAGCGTGCCGTCGCCGTCAACAAAAGCGTGATCGATAATCCAATGCATACGCTCAAAGCTCGGCTTCATGCCAAAGTCGCTGCCCATGAGCTGTAGGCGCTCGACCGTCATCGGCGAGCCGTCGGGCAGCACGGGCTTCTGAGCCTCGAGCGCATCGGCCAGGGCTGCCACGCGTTCGACGTCAGCGGGGTAGCGGTCATAATACTGCTGCGTCTTGGCGGCCATGCGCGGGAAGGTATGCGCGTAGACCTCGCTTGCGCTCGCCGGCACGTGGGGGATTCCGCCGCAGGTAAAGCTCGCCGCCACGCCCTCGGGGAAGAGCGACAGATAGCTCAGCGTCAAAAAGCCGCCGTAGCTCTGGCCGAGTGTGACCCACGGCTTGCCGCCAAAGCCCACCAGTCGCAGGTATTCAAAATCGCGCACGATGGAGCTGGCGAGGTGGCGCTTGAGGAAGTCCGCCTGTGAGCGTGCTGTATCGGCGCCGGCGGCCGTTGCGCGATCACCCAGTGCCTTGATCGTGCGTCCGTCCACGCAGCTGCTGCGTCCGGTGCCGCGCTGGTCGGGAAGGACCACGCGGAAATGCTTGACGGCCTCCTCGATCCAGCCGTCGCTTGTGGGCGACAGCGGACGCGGGCTCTCGCCGCCGGGGCCGCCCTGCAAAAACAGGAGCAGCGGCAGATCGTCGTTGATGCGGTCGGGCGCGCAAACCACGCGGTAGAAGAGCTTGATGCTCTCGGGCGCGCCGGCGATTGGTGCCGGCATAGCGCCGCGGCGCATGGTGCTGCCGACGGCCAGGAGCATCGGCTCCAGGCCGCGCCAGTCAAGGGGGACGTCGATGCTGTGGTCCTCGACGTAAAGGCCGGGGACGTGGTACGAAGTGATGAGGGCCATGTGAGTCTTCCGTTCGTTGCGGTGTTTCGGGTTGACCAATTCTACCGCCGCGGGCGAGGCCATGTGCAAATCGGCTACCATGGTTGCAAACTTCTAGGAGAAAGGGCCGCCCATGTCGGTCGATATAGCCACGTATGTCCACGATCTTGCCGTTGCCGCCAAGGCAGCGTCGGCCTCACTTGCCACGGCGAGCGATGAGCAGCGCCAGGAGGCCGTGCGCGCCATGGCCGCAGCACTGCGCAACGGTGTCGACTCCATCGTCGCCGCCAACGAGCTCGACATGTCCGCCGCGCGCGATGCGGGTACCTCGGCCGGACTGCTCGATCGCCTGCTGCTGACGCCCGAGCGCGTTGAGGGCATGGCCGCCGGCCTGGAAAAGCTCGCCGAGCTGCCCGATCCCGTGGGCCGCGTGCTCGACCACCGCGTGCTTGCAAGCGGCGTGGACCTGACCCGTGTGAGTGTTCCGCTGGGCCTGGTCGCTATGGTCTACGAGGCGCGCCCCAACGTGACGGCCGACGCCGCAGGCATCTGCATCCGTACCGGCAACGCCTGTATTCTGCGCGGCGGCTCGCTGGCCTATCACTCGTGTGCCATGATCGCCGAGCTGCTGGCCGATGCGCTCGAGGCCAAGGGCTTCCCGCGCGAGGCCGTGTCGATGATCGAGTCCACCGACCGCGAGGCCACTGGCGAGCTCATGAAGCTCCGCGGCATTGTCGACGTACTCATTCCGCGCGGCGGTGCAGGCCTGATCCAGCGCTGCGTGCGCGAGTCGCTTGTGCCGGTGATTGAGACGGGCACGGGCAACTGCCACATCTACGTGCATGAATCCGCCGACTTTGATAAGGCGCTCAACATTATCGTTAATGCCAAGACCCAGCGCGTAGGCGTGTGCAATGCCGCCGAGTCGCTGCTGGTCGACCATGCTGTGGCCGATGCGTTTTTGCCTGCGGTCGTTGCCGTGCTGCACGATCACGGCGTGCTCATTCACGGCGACGAGGCCACGTGCGCCGCGTGCGCCGACGCCGGCTTTGTGGAGGGCGATGACTACGTCGCCGCGACTGAGGAGGACTGGGGTCGCGAGTACCTGGCGCTCGAGATGAGCGTGAAGGTCGTGGCAAACGAGGACCAGGCCATCGCACACATCAATCGCTACGGCACGATGCACTCCGAGGCCATCGTTGCCGAGGACACGGACGCTTGCGAGCGCTTCCTGGATGCGGTCGATGCCTCGGCCGTGTACGCCAACGCCAGCACGCGCTTCACTGACGGCGGCGAGTTTGGCCTGGGCGCCGAGATTGGCATCTCGACCCAAAAGCTCCACGCCCGTGGCCCCTTTGCCGCCGAGGCCCTCACCACCTACAAATACAAGCTCCGCGGCACCGGCCAGGTCCGTCCCTAACGCCCGCGCAAACAAAAACCACCACAAAGGTGCCTGTCCCCTTTGTGGTGGTTTTAGGTGGCGTTGAAGGTTAGGCCTGGAAGGTATCTCGGTCGGGGGCGAAGGACTGCATGGCCGCGATGGTGCGGTCAAAGAGCTCGGGGAGCTCCCAGCCCAACATCTCGGCGCCCTGCGAAATCACGTCGCGCGAGCAGCCGGCGGCAAAGCGTTTGTCCTTGAACTTCTTCTTGAGCGACTTAGTCGTAAAGTCCATAACGCTCTTGCTCGGGCGCATGATGACGGCAGCGCCGATCAGGCCGGTGAGCTCATCGCAGGCAAACAGGATCTTTTCCATCTGCAGCTCGGGCTTGGGTAGTGAGGTGTTGAAGTCCGACGTGTGCGTCTGGATGGCGCGAATGAGCTCGGGAGACGCACCTTCGCCCTCAAGAATCTCGGCAGCATAGATGGTGTGGTTAATGGGGTCGTCCTCATGCTCCTCCCAATCCAGGTCGTGCAGCAGACCGACGATGCCCCAAAACTCCTCGTTCTCGGGGTCGAACTCGCGCGCAAAGTAGCGCATAGTGCCCTCGACCGTCTCGCCATGGGTGATATGGAACGGGTCCTTGTTGTGCTCATTGAGCAGTTCGAACGCGCGGTCGCGGGTGATTCCGGCGGTAAGCGGCTCTGCCATAAGAGACTCCTTGTGCTCGTGGGTATCGATAAGAATGAATACTACTAGAACAAGAAAACCACCACAAAGGTGCCTGTTCCCTTTGTGGTGGTTTTTGGCGCGGTTGGGTTAGTTGAGGGCGGCTTGGGCTAGGCGGGCTTCGGCGTCCTCCTCGGTGACGCCCAAGGCCACGGCGAACTCCTCGATGGAGCGGCGCTTGGCTTCCTTGAGTACGCGCATGTAGTAGGAGCTGGGTTTTTTATCAGCTTCCTCGGCCTGGCGAATGCGGTGCATCATGGTCTTTGCCACGCGGACCGTCTCAGGCGCGCCCAGCTTGAGCTGCTGCTTAAAGTGTGTCTCCTCAAGTGAGCTGTTGCGCTCGGTAAAGGTGTCGCACTCCAGCTCGTCATAGTGGCTCAGCAGGTGCTCGGCATCTTGCTGAGAGATGGCGGCGTGCAGACGGTCGGCCTGCGCCACGGGGTACATGAGGATCGTCTGCGCATGTCCCTGCTTGGTCTCGAGCAGCAGCATGGGCTGCGGTGTGTCGTCCCTAAAACCGACGACGGTGCAGACTCCCTGGCCCGGATGAATGACGTGTTGACCGATTGAGAACATGCTACCTCCAACTTATACGAATTTACGTATGTCTAGAATAACACGCTGACGTGCGCAAACCCGTACTTTATGCAGGAAAAGCACACAACTCTGATAGGTAAGAGTATTCGATAACAGACGCAGCTCATTCACACCTTTATGCATTTTCAACGCCTGCATAATCTGCAGGCAGACCGGCATCTTTGAGCGACTCCATACAAGCTGTAGTCATTTTTGTGCATATGCAATATCTATTAGCTTTACCCTGCGACAGTGCCCGTCGCTTGTGATAGAGTGCTACAAACTCTGGCTTTTGCCCTACGAGTGACCAAGAGCTCGGGGGCTTTAACACAAGGAGGATCTATGCCCGAGAAGATTGAAGAGCTGGTACGCGCTGCGCTTGCTGCGGCCCAGGAGGCCGGCGACCTTTCCGCATTTGAACTTGACGATTGCGCTATCGAGCGACCGGCTGACACTTCTCATGGCGAGTGGACCTCTACCATGGCCCTGAAGTCCGCCAAGCTGGCCCACTGCGCCCCGCGCAAGATCGCCGAGGCCATCGTTGCCCATATGCCCGAGGACCCCGCGATCGAGAAGGTCGAGATCGCAGGCCCCGGCTTCATCAACTTCTACCTCTCCGTTGCCGTCAAGAATGCCATCTTTGGCGAGGCTCGCGAGAAGGGTATGGACTTCGCTAAGTCCAACGTCGGTGGTGGCCTGAAGACCCAGGTCGAGTTCGTTTCCGCCAACCCCGTCGGCCCCATGCACATCGGCCACGGCCGCTGGGCCGCGCTGGGCGACTCGCTCTGCCGCGTTATGGATCACGCCGGTTACGACATCCAGCGTGAGTTCTACATCAACGACCACGGCTCTCAGATGAACACCTTCGGCAACTCCATCAGCACGCGCTATATGCAGCTTGCCGACATCATCGCCAAGCAGGGCGTGGATATCGACGAGGCTCACAAGCTGCTGATCGCTGACCGCGACGCCTTCGTTGCCGATGAGAACGACGAGCATCCCGAGACCCATCCGTACCAGGACAACTTTGCCGAGACCCTGGGCAAGGACTCCTACGGCGGCGACTACATCATCGATGAGGCCGCCGAGTTCTGGCGCACCGATGGCGATAAGTGGGTCAACGCCGATCCGCAGGAGCGCATGGAGAGCTTCCGCGAGCGCGGCTACGTAAAGATGGTCGACAACATGCGCGACCTTTGCCACGCCGTTAACTGCGACTTCGATCGTTGGTTCTCCGAGCGCTCCCTGTACGTGAAGGACACCGAGGGCGAGACCGCCGGCACCTCCGCCGTCGACCGCGCTTTTGAGAAGCTCGACAAGATGGGCTACCTCTACACCAAGGACGGCGCCCTGTGGTTCCGCTCCACCGACCTGGGCGATGACAAGGATCGCGTGCTGATCAAGTCCGACGGCGAGTACACCTACTTCGCCTCCGACGTTGCCTATCACTGGGATAAGTTCCAGCGCGTCGACCACGTCATCGACATCTGGGGCGCCGACCACCACGGCTACATCGAGCGCGTCCGCTGCGTCTGCGACGCTCTGGGTTACCCCGGCAAGTTTGAGGTTCTGCTGGGCCAGCTCGTCAACCTGCTGCGCAACGGCAAGCCCGTCCGTATGTCCAAGCGTAAGGGCACCATGGTGACCCTTCAGGAGCTCGTCGACGAGGTCGGCTCCGATGCCGCTCGCTACACGCTCATCTCCAAGAGCTCTAACCAGATGGTCGACTTCGACATCGAGGCCGTTAAGAAGCGCGACAACTCCAACCCGGTGTACTACGTGCAGTACGCTCACGCCCGCGTGTGCTCCATCCTACGCCGTGCCGCCGACGTTACGCCCGAGCAGGCTGACGAGATGGGCATGAAGGCCGTCGCCGCCAAGGCCATCGGTGAGAACGTCGATTACTCGCTGCTGACCGACCCGACCGAGCTCGCCCTTTCGCGTAAGCTCAACGAGCTCACCGACCTCATCGCCAGCTGCGCTCGCGACCGCGCCCCGTTCCGTCTGACGCACTTTGCCGAGGAGCTTGCCGGCGACTTCCACAGCTTCTACGCTGCCTGCCAGGTGCTGCCGAGCGAGGGCCGTCCCGTCGACCCCGAGCTTTCGCGTGCCCGTCTGGCCGCTTGCGATGCCGTCCGCGTGACGCTCGCCCTGGTGCTCACCCTTGTTGGTGTCTCCGCTCCCGAGCAGATGTAAGCTGCGGGTCATTTAACCGTGTAGGTTCGGCTTTGCTGAGCCCTATAAGCCCGATCTCCATGCGGAGGTCGGGCTTTTTGCAAACGCCGACGTATTGACGAATTTGGAACTGCTGGAAATACGAAACTATGCCGGTTTACTACGATGAATATGAGAAATTCCAACCACGCCAGCTTTTCGCAAAAAAGTGCAGGGCATCTACCTGCGGTTTTAGTTCAACAAGTTTCGGAGTGGTCGCGGTTGAGCGATTCATCGTAGTAAACCGCCATAGTTTTGGCGGAGGCAGTCAGATTTGTGGGTGTTAAACCAAAGAGTGCCCCTTTTGACTAGTCGTTTAAGAGCGTTCCCAATGACTAAGTTGCAGGTGGCGGCGGTTGTGTTACACTAACGCTGCGTATATGACGCAATCATCTCGATACAGATCAATGATGTCCGTCGTTTTGAACGGAACTAGACTGTTTAGCCGCCCTGAAGGTTTATGCAGGGAGCATGTGATCACAGGGCTTGAAAAGAAAGTTGAGCAAACACTGTGTCTGATCAACAGCAAGAAAACGAAATAACGACGACGCAAGCCGCTCCCGCTGCACCGGTTGCGTCGGACCAGGTCGCGGCGCCCGCGCATGCCTCGGCTCCTGAGACGCCTAAGGCTGCTTCGACGCCTACGCCTGCAGCGGCTGAGAAGGCCGTGCCTGCAACTGGTGAGGAGGCTGCTCCGGCAAAGCCCAAGCGTACGCGCCGCACGACCAAGCCTGCTGCTGACGGCGAGGAGGTCACCAAGCCCAAGCGCCGTACCACGCGCACGACGCGCGCCAAGCGCACCGTTGCAGCTGACTCCTCGGCGCCGATTTCCGATGAGGTCGCGCAGGCACGTGCGTTGGCGCAGATTAGCGAGGCTCAGGTGGTGCGCGCCCGCCGTCGTGCTGCTGAGCGCGAGGCCGCGGCTCTGACCGAGTTTGCAGCCCCGTCTGTGCCCGAGACCCCTGCCGCCGACCAACCGACCGAGAAGCCGGCACCGCGCACACGCCGTCGCACGGCTGCTAAGGCCGAGCAGGTTGCTGAACAGGTAACCCCCGAGCTCACTGAGGCTTCGGTCCGTTCCGCGGCAGGGGAGGGCGCATCGCCAACTGAGCCCGCTGCGCCTGTCGAGGCCAGCGAAGTTCCCGTTGTCGATCCGGCTTTGCGCCCGCACCGTCGCGGTCGCAAGCCCAAGGCCTTCGTCGAGGCAGAGAAGGCCGCAGCCGCAGCCGCAGCTGCTCGGGATGCTGCGGCGACCGCCGAGTCTGCAACCGCTGCCGATGCACCCGTTCAGGATGCTGCGACTTCCGAGGCCGCTCCCGCCGATGCCGAGCCCGCCGACGTCCGCCCCGGTCGCAGCCGTCGCACTGCTGTTAAGCGCACGTCCAAGGCTAAGGCTGCCAAGAAGGGTGCGTCCGAGGATTCCGACGAGACGACCGCCGATGCATCGACTGATGCCGCCGAGCCCCAAGACGTCGAACAGCCTGCGTCCGAGAAGCCCAAGCGCGGTCGTAAGAAGTCCGCTAAGGCCAAGGCGTCCGAGCATCAGGCTGATGTCGAAGCGCAGGTCGATTCTGGCGCCGAGGCCAATGAAGCCGCTGCGGTCAATGCCGACGCCGCCGCAACCGATGCTGCCGCGCCCGCTGAGGCCGATGACAACGCTCGCCCCAACCGTCGCCAGCACAAGCGCAACGAGGAGCGCAATGAGCGCAAGGACGAGCGCAACAACGACCGTCGCAACCGCCAGCGCGATCGCAAGCAGCGCAACAAGGAGCGCAACGCCGCCCCCACCGAGCCCACGCTTTCGCGTGAGGAGCTCGCTGCCATGAAGGTCGCCGAACTGCGCGAGAAGGCCAAGGAGTTCGAGATCGAGACGACCGGCAAGAAGAAAGCCGAGCTCGTCGAGGAGATCTACACCACTGCCGCGAAGGCCGAGGGCTTCCGCGATATCAAGGGTATCCTGCAGATTCGTCCGGACAGCTCCGGTATCATCCATGCCCACGGTTACATGAAGTCCAACGACGACGCCTTCGTGCCCGCCTACCTCATCCGCTCCGCGCGCCTGCGCACGGGCGACGTCATCGAGGGCTCGCTGCGTCCTTCGCGCGGCGGCGACAAGCGCGCCGGCCTCGCCAAAATCACGACCGTTAACGGTCTGGACCCCGAGCAGATTCGCAACCGTCCCAAGTTCGGCGACCTCACCCCGGTCTATCCCAACGAGCCGCTGCGCATGGAGCACGGCAAGGACTCCATTACCGGTCGCGCCATCGACATCGTGTCGCCGATCGGCAAGGGTCAGCGTGGCCTGATCGTGTCTCCGCCCAAGGCCGGCAAGACCACGATCCTCAAGAAGATCTGCCAGTCTATCTCGATTAACAACCCCGAGGTGCACCTCATCTGCCTGCTCGTCGACGAGCGCCCCGAAGAGGTCACCGATATGCAGCGTTCCATCAAGGGCGAGGTTGTGGCGTCGACCTTCGATATGCCCGCCGATAACCACACTCGCGTGGCAGAGCTTGTCATCGAGCGCGCCAAGCGCATCGTGGAGCTGGGCGGCGATGTCGTGGTGGTGCTCGACTCCATCACGCGTCTTGCCCGCGCCTACAACTTGGCGGCGCCCGCCTCGGGCCGTATCCTTTCGGGCGGCGTCGATTCGGCGGCGCTGTATCCGCCCAAGCGCTTCCTGGGCGCAGCCCGTAATATTGAGAACGGTGGCTCGCTCACCATCCTGGCCTCTGCCCTCATCGACACCGGCTCCAAGATGGACGAGGTCATCTTTGAGGAGTTCAAGGGCACCGGCAACATGGAGCTCAAGCTCGACCGCGAC
>URDZ01000042.1:0-15645 GCA_900546725.1 uncultured Collinsella sp.
TTCCCCGCGTACGTGCCATCTGAGTAACCGAGGGGAGGGCGCACATGGGAATGACGGGTGCATACGAGCGCAATCTCGATGCAAAAGGTCGTCTATCCCTGCCTGCACCCCTTCGTGAGGAGCTTGGAGAGCACGTTCGCGTGTTTAAAGCCCTGGATGTCGATGCTCTGTACGTGTTCTCTGCCGAGGCCTTCGATAAGTGGGTCGAAGGACTCTTCGCGGGTCGTGAGGGCCACGAGGGTTTTAACCCGCGTGACATCAACGACCAGAAGCTCATGAGGGCGATCAACAAGCGCACCACGTCGATGGATGTGGACAGCGCGGGTCGTATCGGTCTTTCTGAGTCTCTCCGCAAGCAGGCGAACCTCGACCGCGAGGTCACGGTTGTGGGCAACTACGACCACCTTGAGGTTTGGGACCGCGCTACGGCCGATGAGGACGATGATGACGAGGCCCTGCTGGACCTCTTCTTCTCGTAAGGGCAAGGCACGAGTAACGGATGGAGCGTGGGATCTTGACACAAGAATATCGGCATGAACCTGTCATGCTCGGCGAAGTGCTTGAGTCGCTGCAGCTAAAGAGCGGTTCCGTCGTCTGCGACTGCACCCTTGGCGGTGCCGGCCATTCGGTAAAGATGGCCGCGCAGGTGGGGGAGACCGGCCTTTTGCTCGGCGTCGATCAGGACGACATGGCCCTCGAGGCCGCTGGCGCCCGTCTGGACCGCGAGGTTCCCGGCGTACCGCACCAGCTGCTGAAGGGCAACTTCGGCGACTTGGACGAGCTGCTTTGCTCGGCCGAGGTGCCCGGGGTCGATGGCTTCCTGTTCGACTTGGGCGTTTCGTCGCCGCAACTCGATATCCCTGGCAGGGGCTTTTCGTACAACGAGGACGCCCCATTGGACATGCGGATGGATCCGGGTAACAACACCTTAAACGCAGCTGAGGTCATCAACACCTATAACGAACACGACCTCGCCCGGATTCTACGCGTCTATGGCGAAGAGAAGTTCGCCTCGCAGATCGCGCGTGAGATCGTGCGCCGCCGCGAGCATGAGCCGATCGAAACCACCGGTCAGTTTGTCGAGATCATCAAGGCTGGTATCCCCGCTGCCGCTCGTCGGCATGGCGGACACCCAGCCAAGAAAAGTTTCCAGGCCATTCGCATCGAGGTCAATCACGAACTCGATGTGCTCGAGCGAGGGCTTGACGCCGCCACAAGGTGGCTCAACCCGGGTGGACGCATCTGCGTCATCTCGTATCACTCGCTCGAGGACCGTATCGTAAAGAACCACTTTAAGGAGATGAGCCAGGGGTGCACGTGTCCGCCGGAGATTCCGGTGTGCGTGTGCGGCAACGTGCCGATACTCAAGGTCATCACCCGCAAACCCTTGGTTGCCCAACCCGATGAGGTTGCGCGCAACCCTCGGGCGAGATCAGCCAAGATCCGCGTGGCGCAGCGTCTGTAGACGCGACCGCGCGATATTGGACCTCCCGCTCGTACCACAAACGAAGCTTAAACACACTACCAACGTACTCGGGATGGGAGGCGGCATATCATGGGCTACAACACCTCAAACGCAGCACTCGCCTATGATATGAACGCCATGCCCGCCTACCGCGAGGCACCGCAGGCGCCCGCTGCCCCTCGTGAGCGGCGCACACCGCGTTTTGATGTCTACACGGGCGCGGGCCGTCAGGCAAACCAGGCGGTAAGCCCGGTTTTCATGAGCGTTCTTAAAACGGTTTGCATCATTGCGGCTATCTTCATGACGATCGGTGTAGCACGCGTGGCACTTGCCGGCGTTACGGCCCAGGTGCTCAACAGCAACGCCGCGCTTACCAACACGCTCGAGAAGGCGACCGATGAGAGCTCCGACCTGGAGGTCATGCATTCGGTCTATGGTGCCGACACGCGCATTCGCGACCTTGCGGGCGCTTATGGCATGGTGGAGCCCAGCGAGAGCGTTACACTTGACTTTTCGCAGGATGCAGCCGCGGGCGCCAACGCGACCGCGACCGCTCAGTAGCAAGACGGTAGCTGAGTATGACAAATGACTATCGCCGCGGTTCCGATGGGGGCCGCGGTTCTGGACGTCCCTCGTCGCGGGGACGTTCTGGTTATCAAGGAACGGGTCGGCAATCTTACAACGCCGAGCAGTCCCGTGGCAACGACCCGGCGTCGCGACTTCGCGGCTCGGGCGGCCCTCAAGTGCATAACACCAGGTCGCGCAAGAGTTCGTCGACCGAATGGCTCACAGGCGCGCCTCTGCCTCGCCGCAAAGCCGTCATGGGCTTCATCGGGCTTGGCTTGGGCTTGGGCGTCTTTCGCCTTGCCGACTATCAAATTGTCGAAGCCGATAAACTGCGCGAGCGTGCCGATGCGCGCCGCCTGCTTGCGCAGACCCTCTATGCCAAACGCGGCACCATCTACGACCGCAACGGCAACGTGTTGGCGTCGTCGGTCGAATGTCGCAACATCGCCGTGAACCCGCAGCTTGTCGAGGATGTTGACAAGACGGTGTCGGCGCTGGTCAAGGCAACTGGAATCGATAAAAAGACCTGCCGCAAGCTCGTTGAGTCCGATGGAACCTGGGTGTATATCAAGCGCCAGGTGGACGAAGACGATGTTGCGGCGCTGGAGAAGAAGAACCTGCCCGGCGTGCTTTTTGAGCAGGCCATGAAGCGCGTATATCCATACGGCAATCTGGCATCGCAGGTGCTGGGTGTAGTGAATGTAGACAACGACGGCTTGACGGGTCTCGAAAAGCAATACAACAAGCTTCTGACCGGCACGAACGGTTCTCTCGTACGCGAGCGCGCGAGGGACGGCAGCTATATCGCGGGCGGTGCCTATAAAAAGGTGGCTGCGGTCGACGGCGTTGATATCGTGACGACGCTCGACGTCAATATCCAGCGTGCGGCCGAGGATGCCCTGGCAGAGGCAGTTGAGAAGACTAAGGCCAAGAACGGCTCGGCGCTGGTCACCGATCCTACGACAGGCGAGATCTTGGCAGCCTGCTCGTACCCGACCTACGACCAGACCGATCTGGAGAATGCCAAGACCGAGGATATGAACTTGCGCCTGGTCACCGACGCCTACGAGCCCGGCTCGGTTTTTAAGACGCTCGTGGCGGGCGCCGGCTTCGACTTGGGCGTCGTGCGATCGAGTACGTCGTTTGAGGTGCCGGCGAGCATCAAGGTGGGCGACGATACCGTCACCGATGCCGACAAGCGCGACTATGCCATGACCATGGATGTGCGCGAGATGATGCGCCGTTCGTCCAACGTGGGCTTTGTCCTGGTGGGGCGCAAGATCGGTGCCGACGACTTTGCCACCTATGTGGACAAGTGGGGCATCGGTCACAGCTCGGGTGTCGATTTTCCGGGAGAGAGCCTGGGTATCGTCAAGGAGCGTGACCAGTATGACGGCGCCACGCTGGGCTCGATGAGCTTTGGACAGGCACTGTCCGTCTCGCCGATTGAGATCGCACGTGCCGTGGGCGGCATCGCCAACGGCGGCGTGATGATGACACCGCACTTCTATAAGTCCAGCAAAGGCGACGAGAAGGACTGGGGCGAAGGCGAGCGCGCGATTTCTGAGGACGCCGCATCCCAGGTGACATCGTGCATGCAGACGGTCGTGTCCGAGGGAATGGGCGTTGGCGGCGCGGTTGACGGCTATGACGTGGCGGGTAAGACCGGTACGGCCGAACGTGCCGACGAGAACGGCGGCTACCTCAAGGAGAACTACATGTCGTCCTTTATGGGCTTTGCACCGGCACAATCGCCCAAGGTGCTGTGCTATATCACGCTCGACGGAACGCCGAGCGGCTCAGATGCCGCTGCGGTGCCGTTCCAGTCCATTATGGCCAACGCGCTCGACGTGCTGGGTATCCCGCACACGAAGTAGGGGGTTACAATCTTTGGGGCGTGGTTTGTTGTCCCATATGAGGGTGTTCACATGCCCTGCACCACGCATGTGCGGCGCTGGGATACAATACGCCGATAGCATTATTAGGTTTACAGGGGAGCTGCAATGATAGAGATCGCCGTCAACAACCTCGCGGCCGCAACAGGGGCCCGAACCGTGACGGGAGAAGCCGATCGGGTATGCCGCGGGTGCGTTATCGACTCGCGCCAGGTCGAGGAAGGGACGATTTTCGTCGCCTTTCCCGGTGAAAACGTTGACGGCAATGATTTTGCTTCCCGTGCCGTCCAGTCGGGTGCCGGCGCCGTCGTGATGACGCGTGAGCCCGAGGCCGAGCTGGTCTCGCTGGCACAGGACAAGGGATGCGCCATCCTGCTGACCGATGATCCCGAGGAGTTTCTGCTGCGTTTGGCGCACACGTATCGCCTGGAGCTTGGCTGCCTGGTCGTTGGCATTACCGGTTCCATCGGCAAGACGACGACCAAGGACGTGCTCGCCGCCGTGCTCGCCAAGCGCTATCGTGTCTGGGCCACCAAGGGCAATTTCAATAACCTGATCGGCATGCCGCTCACGGTGCTTTCCGCTCCGGCCGATACCGAGGTCCTGGTGCTCGAGATGGGCATGAACCATTTCCACGAGATTGAGCGCCTGTCCCAGTCCGCCAATCCCAACCTTGCCATCGTGAGCAAGATCGGCACCTCTCATATCGGCATTATGGGCAGCCGCGAGAACATCGCCCGCGCTAAGGCCGAGATTGTCCAGGGTATGTGCGCCGCCGGCGACTTCTTGCCGCTGCTGGTTTTGGGCGGCGAGGACGACTTTACGCCGTTCATTCGCGATACGTTCGCCCAGCCTGCTGGTATCGACGTGATGCTGGCCGGCGTCTCGGACGATGATGAGGTCCGCGCCCGCGACATTCGTGTTGATGACGAGGGCCGTCCGGTCTTTACGCTCGATTTTGGCCAGGGTGAGACGATCGATACCATGCTTGCCATCCCCGGCGTGCAGTCCGTCCCAAATGCCGTTAAGGCCGCCGCAGTTGCCTATCGCCTGGGCGTGACGCCCGAGCAGGTCGATGCTGCCTTTAGGGGCCTCACGATCACCGGTCACCGCCAGGAGATCAAGCGCGCCAAGAGCGGTGCCCGCGTCATCGATGACTCCTATAACGCCAGCGCCGAATCCATGGCTGCTGGTCTCGATCTGCTGTGCTCGCTTTCGTGCACGGGGTCTCGCATGGCGATCCTGGGCGAGATGGGCGAGATGGGCGATGAGGCTCCTCGCATGCATGAGCTCGTGGGCGCCTATGCCGCCGCCAAGAAGCTCGACATGCTGGCGTGCGTGGGTGGTGAGCTGGCCCAGCTTATGGCCGATGCCGCGCGCATGATGGGTATGGACGAGGACCGCATCCAGGTGTTCTCCGATTATCAGCAGGTGCTCGACCGCATGGGCGGCGCGCTTGAAAAACATGATGTTGTACTGGTCAAGGGTTCCCGCTTTGTTGAGCTCGACCGCTTTGTGGAAGGTGTGTGCTAGCCCATGTTCGGCAATCCCTCGTATCCAACGTATCAGGCTTTTTTGGGGCTTGGCATCGCCGCTGCCATTGCGCTGCTGCTCATGCCGTGGTGGATCAAGCTGCTCAAGGTCGAGGGTATCGGCCAGCAGGTTCGTGCCGACGGCCCCAAGCGTCATTTGGTTAAGCAGGGAACGCCCACCATGGGTGGCGTTGTCATCCTCGTCGCGATCTCGCTGACCTGCCTGCTGATGGGCAAGCTCACCACCGAGCTCGTGCTCGTGCTGCTCGCCACGCTGGCGACCGGCGTGCTGGGCCTGATCGACGACCTGACCTCCGTTACGCATGGGCGCTCGCTCGGTCTGACGCCTCATGCCAAGATGATCGGCCTAACCATTATCTGTGTCACCTTTACGGTACTTGCCGTCAACTGGTGCGGCGTCGCCCCCGAGATTCGTTTTCCCGGCGGCCTGACGATTGACCTCGGTGTTCTTTCGACCACCATCTGCGGCCTTTCGTTCCCGTGGCTCTACATTGTCTTTTGCTGGCTGATGATCGCCGGTCTTTCTAATGCCGTGAACCTGACCGATGGCCTTGACGGTCTTGCTGGTGGCACCTCCATGATTGCCATGCTCGCCATGGCTGCCATGGCGTTTTTGCACGGAGACGTGAACCTGTCCATCTTCTGCACCGCGTGTGCCGGTGCCTGCTTGGGCTTTCTGTGGTTCAACTGCTATCCGGCGAGCATCTTTATGGGCGATACCGGCTCGCTTGCCCTGGGCGCCGCGTTTGCCTGCACGTCCATCATGACCAACACCGAGGTCGTCTCCCTCATCATCGGCGGCCTGTTTATCGTTGAGACCCTGTCGGTCATGATTCAGGTTGTCTACTTCCACTTTACGCACAAGCGCGTCTTCCTTATGGCGCCCATCCATCATCATTTCGAAAAGAAGGGCTGGGCCGAGACCAAGGTCGTCATCCGTTTTTGGATTATCGCTGCGGCCTTTGGTGCCGTTGGCCTTGCTTTGTTCTTCCAGTTGGGATAGTGGTCTTTCATGCCTCTTGCTGATGTCTTTAGCCTGCTCGTTTTGGGTCAGGGCAAATCCGGTCTCGATGTCGCCCGCTGGGCGCTGGCACATCCCGAGCGCGTAAGCGCCGTTACCGTGCATGGCGGCGGCACCTCTGAGCCCAATGACGCCACGCGTGCGCTCGAGGCTGCTGGTGCGTCGTTTGTCTATGGGACCGAACAGGTCGAGGGCGCCTATGACGTATGCGTGACGTGCCCGGGCATCTCGGAGTTCTCGGGCTTCTTTAAGGCCGGGCGCGAGCATGCCGCCCAGATTATGGGTGAGCCCGAGTTTGCCTATCGCCTGTCGCCCGATAACTGGATTGCCATTACGGGCACCAACGGCAAGACGACCACCACGTCGCTGACTGATTATCTGCTCAAGGCTGCCGGCGAGGCCAGCGTTGCTGTCGGCAACATAGGCGAGCCACCGGTCAACGAGATTGACGGCCGAGCCCACAACGAGTGGTTTGTGGCTGAGCTCTCGAGCTATCAGATTGCTACGACCACCGAGCTCCACCCTCGCGTGGCGGTGCTGCTCAACATCACTCCCGACCACTTGGGCTGGCATAAGAGCCATAAGAACTACGCGCTTGCCAAGATCAAACTGTTTGACAATATGGTCGATGACGATCTGGCGGTTGTCGACGTCGAAGACGCCGGCATTCACGAGTTCGATGAGTACATCTACACGCCGGGTCGTCGCATCTGCAAGGTTGCCTTTGACGAGCCTGAGGGCGAGGATGCCGCCTTTGTGCGCGATGGCAAGATGATCGTGCGTCTGAAGGGCGTCGAGACCCCGCTCATCGCTACATCCGAGCTCAAGATCTCGGGCCATCACAATGTTATCAATGCCCTGTGCGCTGCTACGGCTGCCTTGGCAGTCGGTGCCGATGTCGACGGTGTCTGCCGCGGTCTGGCCTCGTTCCAGCCGCTCGAGCACCGCGTGGAGCCGTGTGGCGAGATTGACGGCGTGCGCTACGTCAACGATTCCAAGGCGACCAACACCGATGCGGTCGAGAAGGCACTGACGGCATTTCCCGATGACGACGTGATCTTGCTGCTCGGCGGCCACGATAAGGGCACGCCGCTCACGGACTTCGCGCGCGTTGTTATGGATAACGTACGCTCGGTCGTCTGCTTTGGCGATGCGCGCGAGCGCTTCACCGCCGCTATGGACGAGGCCGATGTCGATGGCGATGTGGATATCGCCCAGGCGGATGACCTACGCGACGCCGTGGACGTTGCCCGTTCGTTGTCGAGCCGTGGTGACGTGATCTTACTTTCTCCTGCCTGCTCTTCGTTCGATGAGTTCTCGGGCTATGAGGAGCGCGGCCGCGTGTTTAAGGACTATGTGGCTCAGCTTGCCGCTGCGGCGAAATCACAAATGGAATAGGGGTTGCCGGTGAGAGAGGAGAGCCCCCGACAAGGTATGAGGAGGCCCGACTCGGACCGTGCTTCCTCACGTCGCACCACACCGCGTTCCAGCCGCGGCGGGCAGTCGTTTAGCGAACGCTATATTGCCGGCGTTCCCGCCCGTATCATGCGCCCCCGTTTGATATTCATGGCCTGCTTGTTTACCTTGGTATGCTTTGGCCTGCTGATGGTGTACTCGGCGTCTTCGGTCGAGGCGCTGCACGAGAATGGCTCGGCGACGTTTTTTCTGGGTCGACAGGCCGCGTT
Source organism: uncultured Collinsella sp. (assembly GCA_900546725.1). Taxonomy (GTDB): domain Bacteria; phylum Actinomycetota; class Coriobacteriia; order Coriobacteriales; family Coriobacteriaceae; genus Collinsella. The sequence continues at coordinate 8,187 of URDZ01000042.1, forward strand.
TGCCGTGGTCGGTGTTCTGGCACTGATTGCCATCGTGCGCGTTTTGCCGGACAGCTGGTTTGGGGAGGACGTGCTCAGGATCTTCCTCATAGGCATGATAGGGCTACTGTTTCTGGTGTTCTTGGTGGGTAGCGGCAGCCGTGGCGCCACGCGCTGGCTCAACATTGCCGGCATTCAGTTCCAGCCTTCCGAGTTTTTAAAGCCATTTGCCATTGCGTATTCGGCCATCATGCTTGATCGTTTCTTTTCGCCCGGTGGCAACATCAACGAATTCCTTCGCAAGATGGGCATCTACTTGGGCATTTCGCTCTTTCTGATCTTTATCCAGCCCGATTTCGGTACTGTCCTGATCATCCTGTTGACCCTCATGTGCATGGCGTTGTTTGCGGGTCTCGACCCCAGATTTATCATCGGCGTGCTAATCTTCGGCATTCTCGTGATCGTGATTGCGCTTGTCGCAGAGCCGTACCGTATGGTGCGTATTCAGGTTGCCTTGAACCCTTGGGCCGACGAGTATGGTGACGGCTATCAGGCCACGCTTGCCATCATGGCCTTTGCCTCGGGCGGTCTGTTCGGCCGTGGCATCGGCAACTCAACCATGAAGTACTCGTATCTGCCCGAGGCGCACAATGACTACATCCTGGCTATCATTGGCGAGGAAGTCGGCTTTGTTGGAACCGTGCTGTTCTTCTTGGTGTTTGCGATGCTGATCTACTCGGCGTTTCGCATTGCCGAGCAGGCGACCGATCGTCGGGGCGCGCTCATGGCGTCTGGCTCCGCGGTCATTCTCGCGGTGCAGTTTTTGATTAACGCGCTGGGCATCCTCAACGTGTTTCCCATGACGGGCAAACCGTTGCCGTTTATTAGCTACGGCGGTTCGTCGATTATTGTGTCGCTCATGCTTGCCGGGTTGATCCTGCGCGTTTCGTACGAGAGCGCCCGCCGCGATGAGTATGACCGCCGACGTGAGAGCTTTGCCGTTATGGATGAGAGTACCGCCGGCGTGCCCCACGTGCGCGGCGAGCGTTCTTCGCGTAACGGTTTTACCGTCCTGGATGGCTCTGCGACCGAGCCGGCAGCCCGCCCGCGTCAGCGAACGACGCCGCAAGGTCGTCCTCAGCGCCCCAGCCCTCGCAACGCGGGCGGCGGATATAATCGAATCGATTTGAACTCGGACCCGTCGGCGCGCTTGCGCACCGACGACCAGGGACCGCGTGTACGAAGGGACTACCATGACCGATAAGATGACCGTTGCTATTGCAGCCGGCGGTACGGCAGGACACATCAACCCCGCGCTCGCCTTGGCCGAAGAGCTGCGTGACCGTGGCCACCACGTTGTGTTCGTGGGCCAGTCGCGCAAGCTCGAGGGTCGTCTGGTCCCCGAGGCTGGGTTTGATTTTGTGCCCATTACGGTCACGGGCTTCGACCGCTCCCGTCCTTGGACGGCGCTGACCTCGCTGTGGCGTGTCAATAAGGCCAAGCGTGCGCTCGCCAATCATTTCTCAAAGGTCGGCAAGCCCGATGCCGCCATTGGTTTTGGTGCCTATGTCGAGGTTCCGCTGCTGGGGTGGTGCAAGGGCGCGGGCGTTCCGTATCTGCTGCATGAGCAGAACTCTGTTCCGGGCCTGGCCAACAAGATGATGAATTCCCACGCCGCTCGCGTGTGCATCTCGGTGCCGGCAGCGCGTTCGGTCTTTGAGCGCGAAGGTGACCCTGACCACGTGCTCATGACCGGCAACCCCGTACGTCGCTCGGTGATCGAGGGCGATCGCGCTCGCGGCCGCAAGGCACTTGGCGTTCCCGAGGACGCTACGCTGCTGCTCGTCTTTGGCGGTTCACTTGGCGCCCAGCACCTCAACGAGCGCGTGGCTTCGCTCAAAAACGAGCTGCTTTCGCGCAAGAACCTCTATGTGTTGCATTCGACGGGTGCCGACGGCTTTGAGGAGACCGAGCGCGCTTTGGCGCTGACGCCCGAGGAGGCGAAGCGTTACCGCGTCCAGCCTTACATCGACAACATGGGCGATATGCTGGCTGCTGCCGATTTGGTGCTCTCGCGTTCGGGCGCATCGAGCGTGGCCGAGATCGCTGCGCTCGCCGTGCCTTCGGTGCTCGTGCCGTACCCGCATGCGACTGCCGACCACCAAACCACCAATGCCCGTTATCTGGTCGACGCCGGGGCCGGCGTGCTCTGCGCCGATGCCGATATCGACGGTTCTGCCTTTGCCGATGAGCTGCTGCACCTGGTCGATGACGCGGCGGCACGCGACGCCATGCGTCAGGCGGCGCGTGGTCTGGCTCAGGATAGGGCCGCCGCTCTTCTGGCGGATGCGGTAGAGGGTTTGCGTTAGTTAGACGGGATATCGTCGGTCGCCCTCGCGCTGATGCGGTAGGTGCGGTACAGTTAACGGGTTACAGGCAGTGTTTACGCAAGGAGTACACGAGCACATGGCTGATTCCCAGACTGCAACCTCCGCGCCCGAGTTTAAGAGCGCCCACTTTATCGGTATCGGCGGCGCCGGCATGAGCGGCATCGCCCTCGTTCTGCACGAGCGCGGTTATGCCGTTACCGGCTCCGACCTTAAGACGTCACGCTATATCCGCCAGCTTACCCGCGCTGGTGTGAAGGTGCATGTGGGCCATGAGGCCGCCACGATCGACGAGGTCAAGCCCGACGTGGTTGTTGTCTCCACCGCTATTCCGGAGTCCAACCCCGAACTCGTGCGCGCTCGCGAGCTTGGTATTCCCGTGTGGCCCCGTGCCAAGATGCTCTCTGCTTTGGGCCACGGCTACACCACCGTCGCTGTTGCCGGCACGCATGGCAAGACCACCACGTCTTCGATGTGCGCCACCATGCTCGACCGCATGGGTCTGGATCCGAGCTTCTTGATCGGCGGCATCGTCGAGGGCTATGACACGAACGGCAAGAACGGCTCGGGCGACTACTTTGTCGCCGAGGCCGACGAGTCCGACAGCTCCTTCCTGTTCCTGAACCCCAACGTAGTCATTGTGACCAACGTCGAGGCCGATCACCTCGATCACTACTCGGGTATCGAGGAGATCGAGGCAACTTTCGCCAAATTCATGAGCCTGGTGGGCGAGGACGGCACCGTCATCGTCTGCGGTGAGGACTCGCATCTGGTCGAGCTCGCCAAGTCGACGGGCCGTCACGTGCTTTCCTACGGCTTTGCCGAGAGCAACGACATCGTCTGCATGCACCCGGATGTCAAGGGCATCCAGAGCGACTTTATCGTTCGCTTTGAGGACGGCACTGAGCACGCTGTGGAGATCAAGAGCAATCCCGGTCGCCACAACATGCTCAACGCCACGGCGGTGCTCACCGTCGCCCATGTCCTGGGCCTTGACATCGACGCCGCCGCCAAGGCGCTCTCGAGCTTTGAGGGCGTTCGCCGCCGCTTTACCCACGTGGGCGATATCGATGGCATCACCGTGGTCGATGATTACGGCCATCACCCCACCGAGATCAAGGCGACGCTTGCTGCCGCTTCGTCGCTGGGCTACAAGCACGTCGACGTCGTGTTCCAGCCGCACCGCTATTCGCGCCTGCAGGCCCTGTGCGACGACTTTGCCGATGCATTTGCCAATGCCGATAAACTGCTGCTGATTGATGTGTTCTCGGCTGGCGAGATGCCCATCCCGGGTGTTACCTCTAAGATGCTCGCCGATACCGTGCGCGCCAAGCATCCTGGCAAGGAGGTCGTGTACTGCTCCAGCCGTCTTGAGCTCAATCAGGAGCTCGAGCAGATGGTGGGCGAGGGCGACCTGCTGCTCACTATGGGTGCCGGTGACGTTACGACCGTCGGCCCCGAGTTTATCGAGTATTTGACTGCCAAGAAAGACGCTTAAGTCTAATGGGTCTGTTTAACGCCGTCATGGCGCTCTCGGGCATGATCGACACGGATGTGATCGAGGACGAGCGCCTTGCGCGTCATACGAGCTATCGTATCGGCGGCAAGGCTGACCTCTTTGTGACGTGCCATAGCTATCATGCCCTCCGCCGCGCCGTGGCGGTGCTCGATCGCGAGCAGGTGCCGTGGGTCATCATCGGCAAGGGCTCCAATCTGCTGGTTGCCGATGGCGGTTATCGCGGCGCCGTCATTTCGCTCGGACGTGAGTTTCAGCGCACGGTTGTTGCCGATGACGGTTGTACGCTGACGGTCGGTGCGGGCGTGATGTTTGCGCGCCTGGTCAACGATGCCCTGTCGCGTAGCCTCTCGGGCCTTGAGTTTGCCGTTGGCATCCCTGGCTCGGTTGGCGGTGCGATATCTATGAATGCCGGCACACGGACCGAGTGGATTGGCTCGCTGGTTGAGGATGTCGTAACGTTTGACCCGGCATCCGGTATCAAGCATTATGCGGGGTCCGAGATCACTTGGGGCTACCGCGAATGTAGCCTTCCCCGCAATGAGATCATCCTCGAGTGCGTGCTCAAGCTTAAACCGGCGCCCAAGGCCGACATTCGCGAGCGCATGGAACGGTACCTGACGAGGCGCAAGCGTACGCAGCCCATGGGTCGCGCATCCTGCGGGTCGGTCTTTCGTAACCCGCCCGATGCGAGTGTGGGCAAGCTTATCGAGGATTGTGGATTAAAGGGTTTTTCGATTGGCGGCGCGGAAGTTTCGCCCGTTCACGCTAATTTTATCGTTAATAACGGAACTGCCTCGGCCGATGACGTTGCCGCGGTTATCAGACATGTGCACGGAAAGGTGAGGGAGGCGTATGGCATCGAGCTCAGACCGGAAGTTAAATTCCTCGGCTTCTAGAGCATCGAAACCCACCTTCCGCCGCGCCGGAGGGCGTTCCGGCGCGCCTGCCAAACCTCAACGCAATACCGTCGCGCACTCTAAGTCTGTCGGGCATGCTCGACAGACCAGTCGTCCGGTTGTCGGCTCGCAGCTCGGTAATCGTCCGGCCGCAAAAAAGTCCTCGCGTCCCTCGGTGACGTCAAAGCCTGTTATGGGCGCCAAGCCTGCCCGTCCTATGGCAACTCCTAAGCCCTCGACGGGAACTAAGGCGGCGCGTCCGGGTCGCACGCTGGGCGCATCGAAACCGCGCTCGCTGACATCGGTGCCGGCTACCGCCAAGAAGCCTTCGGGTAAAAAAGGCGTCAACCCGTTGTCTTCACTTAGGGCGATGGCAAATAAAACATCAGACGCCGCTTCTGTCGTTACAGGCAAAGGCAAAATCGTGGGCGGCGTTTTGGCCGTCTTGGCCGTGCTCGTCGTCGTTGCTATCGTGGTGATTAACTCTGGATTGTTTACCGCCACTGATATTCAGATTCAAGGAAGCGAGCATGTGACGAAGCACGATGCTATCCAGCTGATCGATTTGCCCGAGGGAACGTCGCTTTTTAACGTCGATCCCGACCAGATTACCGAGGACCTCAAGCAGAATCCGTGGGTCTCGGGCGTGGATGTCCAGCGTCAGTTCCCGCATACGCTCATCATTACGCCGATGGAGCGCAAGGTCATCGCAATTGCCTATATCAGTTCCGATGACCTTGCCTGGGCCATCGGGGATGATGACACCTGGATCGCCCCACTGTCGACGTCGGTCGAAGTGGACGACCAAGGCAACGTCATCACGACAGGGCAGGGCTCAAATACCTTGACCGGAATCGATGCCGCGCTGGCGCTCGCTAAGCACTATGGCGCGGTGTTGTTGACTGATGTCTCGGCGGATGTCGCTCCGGTTTCCGGCCAGGCAGTGAGCTCCAAGGCCGTTAAGGCTGGCTTGGATTATGTGCGTGGTTTTTCGAGCGAGTTCTTGGGACAAGTCAAGGATATTTCCACGCCTTCGGTCGAAGCCATCTCGGCAAACCTCAATAACGGCATTGAGGTGTCGCTGGGCGATTCGAACGATATCGTCAAGAAGGAGCGCGTAGTCACCAAGCTGCTTTCGCAGGTAGAGGGCGTAACGTATATCAATGTGCGCTCTCCGGGTAACTATACATTTAGGAACGCTCCGACCTCGTAGCGCTGGTTGATGCTTTGTTGAGGGGCCATACCACGCCGTTTATCTGGTTTGTTTGGTTTTCACGGTCAATTATTTGACTGATACGTTCATAATGTGCAAACATAATACAGTTTACCTTTGCATTTACTTTCAACCTGAAGGTTAATGTGCGCAGGGGTCGACCCATGCTATGGCTATAACCTTTGTTCGGAGGACCGACATGCACGAGACAGAGATCAACAACTACCTTGCCGTCATTAAGGTGGTCGGCGTCGGCGGCGGCGGTACCAACGCGGTCAATCGAATGATCGAAGAGGGCATCCGCGGCGTCGAGTTTGTTGCCATCAACACCGATGCTCAGGCACTCGCGATCTCTGATGCCGATATCAAGGTGCACATCGGCACCGACCTTACCCGCGGCCTGGGCGCCGGCGCCAACCCCGAGGTTGGCCGCAAGGCTGCCGATGAGTCCCGCGACGACATTGCCGAGGCGCTCGCTGGCGCCGATATGGTGTTCATCACCTGCGGCGAGGGCGGTGGCACCGGTACCGGCGCTGCTCCCATCGTTGCCGATATCGCGATGAACGAGGTCGGTGCGCTGACCGTCGCCGTCGTGACCAAGCCCTTCACCTTCGAGGGCCGCAAGCGCAAGAAGAGCGCCGAGGAGGGCATTAAGACCCTCTCCGATTGCGTCGACACCATGATCGTCATCCCTAACGATAAGCTGCTCGACATCGCCGAGAAGAAGACCACCATGCTCGAGGCCTTCGCGATTGCCGATGGCGTCCTTTCCCAGGGCACCCAGGGCATCACCGACCTCATCACCGTCCCCGGTATCATCAACCTGGACTTCGCCGATGTTAAGACCATCATGAAGCAGGCCGGTACCGCCATGATGGGTATCGGTACCTCTTCTGGGGACACCCGTGCCGTCGACGCTGCCCAGCAGGCCATCTCCAGCCCGCTGCTCGAGAGCTCCATCGATGGCGCCACGCGCGTGCTGCTCTCCATCGCCGGTTCCAAGGACCTGGGCATCCAGGAGATCAGCGACGCCGCCGACGTTGTCGCCAACGCCGTCGACCCCGAGGCCAACATCATCTTCGGTACCGTTGTCGACGAGTCCCTGGGCGATCAGGTGCGTATCACCGTCATCGCTACGGGCTTCTCCGACTCCAACGTCAACCGTCAGGACGAGCTCTTTGCTGCTCAGCAGTCTCAGAGCAAGGCCGCTGCCTCCGCTGAGCCGCAGCGCACCGCTCCTGCCACGAGCCCGGCTCAGGCCGCTCCGACCCGCAACGTCGGTGGCACCGAGCTTCCTAACTTCGGCAACGATCAGTTCGAGCTTCCCGACTTCCTGAAGCGCGGTAGCTTCTAAGTCGTTCTTTGCATTGTTGTGCACAGGGGCGTGTCCGTATGGACGCGCCCTTTTTATTTCAAGACTTTAGTCTGCTGGCCGCGCAGCGGCCAGCTTTAAACCACCCGCTAC
>URDZ01000043.1:0-15307 GCA_900546725.1 uncultured Collinsella sp.
GGTCGACTTCGCCCGAGACCACAACGGCGCCGCCGGTGTAGCGGGCGAGCGCCACGGCGGCATCGCGGGCGGCGTCTACCGTGTCGGTGGTATCGACACCGCGTACACGGCTCAGATCAGCTGCCTCGCCCTCAAGACCCCACAGGCCGGCGAGTGCGATGATCTCGGAGGCGTTGCCGCGCACGATAGCGGGCTTGTACTGCTTGAGCTCGTTTACCAACTGGGTGCGCAGGCTGCCGATGCCCAGGCCCACTGGATCGAGCACCCAGGGCTTGCCGGCGTCGTGTGCCGCCTTGGCCGCGCGGGGAATTGTCTGCTCGTAGATGGGGAAGAGCGTGCCCATATTGAGATAGATGGCGCCGCCGCCGGCAACGAGTGCCTCGCCCTCGTCGGGCAGATAGACCATGGCGGCCGATCCGCCCACGGCGAGCTGCGCGTTGGCGACAAAGTCGATCGTCACCGTGTTGGTGATGGAGCCGGCCATCGGATTGGTGGCGCGAATCTCCTCTACGGCCTTGACCATATGTTGTTTAAGCTGTTCCGAATCAATCACTGCACATGCCTCCTTGGCATAGAAAAGGGGCGCTGTGCATAGACAGCGCCCCTGTAAAGGCGGCATGCTCCCTACGCCAGCATTAACTGACAGGTTCAAAGGATTGGGCCCCATGCCCTCTCAGCCTTGTGGTTTGCACCGCCGGCACTCCCGCATCGAATCTGTTGTTCCCTATACTAGCGCACCTGCCAAAAAGGGACAGGTTTATTTTGGCAGGTCGTTACAATAGGTAGGACCGATACGAATGGGGGCCTTATGATTAAACTTGTGCTGACCGATATGGACGATACGCTGATTCCAGCCGGGCATGACGGCGCCAGCGACTACGCCATTGAGGGTATTCATGCCATGCAGGCGGCGGGTCTGCACTTTGGGCCGGTTTCGGGTCGTCAGCCGTCCGCGATGGGCTGGATGTTCAAAAACCGTTCCGAGTGTTTTTCGACCGGTGCGTTCTGTAACGGCCAGGTGATGTTTGTCGACGGCGAGGTTGTTGCCTCCCGTGCGAGCGACAACGGTGCCCTCATGCGTCTTGCCGACTATCTTGAGCAAGAGACCGACGATACCTATCTGAAGGTCTATAGCCTGGGCGATGACTTTTGGGGCAACGATGCCTATTGCGTGACGAGTGATCCCGAGCGTGTTCGTCGCGCCATGGAGTCGGGCGGCAACGCATGGCTCAAAGGCGAAGAAGCCCCGTGCCGTCCCGTCGTCGATGACGCGCCGGTGTTTAAGGCGAATATCTGGAGTGCCCGTTCGCGTGAGGAGCTCGCGGAGCTACGTGAGCGCGTTGCCGCCGAGGTGCCGGAACTCTCGCTCGTGTTTCCCAACAACCGAGTGCGCCTGTTTGACATCCTTCCGGCTGGTTGGGACAAGGGCTGCGCTGCGCTGGAGCTAGCGCGCGCTTTGGGCCTGACGCCCGATGAGGTGGCCGTATTTGGCGATTCCGATAACGACCTGCCCATGATCGATGCCGTTCCCAACTCCGTTGCAGTCGCCAATGCCAACGAGGCTGTCACGGCTGCCGCGCGCTGGCATATCGGCGCTGCGGCAGACGATGCGGTTGCCGGGGCTTTGCATCAGATTGCCGCTTGCGCCGCGACGGGGGAGATGCCGCCGTTTATGCGCCTGCCGGGTACTGCCGACGCGAATCTCACGAACAGCTAAGGAGACAGCCATGAAGCTCCAGCAGCTCAGATATGTCGTCAAAGTTGCCGAATGCGGCAGCATTACCGAGGCCTCGCGCCGGCTCTTTGTATCGCAGCCTTCGATTACCGCGTCGATTCGCGATCTCGAAAACGAGATGGGTGTGCACATCTTTGAGCGCACCAACAAGGGCGTCATTGTGTCCGAGGAAGGCGAGACCTTCTTGGGCTATGCGCGCCAGGTACTCGACCAGGCCGACCTGCTCGAGGGCAAGTACAAGGGCGCATCCGAGCAGGTGCCGCACTTTAGTGTGAGCTGCCAGCATTATTCCTTTGCCGTCAACGCGTTTGTCGACGTGATCCGCGAGTTCGATGCCGCGCGTTACGACTTCACCCTGCGCGAGGAGCAGACTCACGAGATTATCGAGGATGTCGCGCATATGAAAAGCGAACTGGGCATCCTGTACTTATCCGAGCATAACCGCGAGGTCATCGAGCGCATGCTGGTGGCCAACGAGCTCGTGTTCGAAGGACTCTTCTGCGCCACGCCGCATGTCTTCGTCTGCGCCGACCATCCGCTGGCGGACCGCTCCAGCGTGACGCTCGAGGATCTGGAAGACTACCCGTTCCTGTCCTACGAGCAGGGCAGCTATAACTCGTTTTACTATTCCGAGGAACTGACCTCGACGTTTGAGCGCCGCAAGAATATCCGCGTGCGCGACCGCGCGACGTTGTTCAACCTGGCCATGGGCCTCAACGGCTACACGGTATGCTCGGGCGTGATCAGCCACGAGCTCAACGGACCCGGCATTATCTCGATTCCGCTCGACGTGGACGAGTACATGGAGATTGGCATTATCACGCGCAAAAATACGACGCTCACGCGCTATGGGCAGGCCTATATCGACGCGATTCGTCAGCATATTTAGCTCACTTCGAGATATCCATGTGAGGCTGAGTCCCGCTGTTGCTCGGTATAGAAAAAACTAATAACAAACCTATATAAACATATATTTTACGATGACCACATGAGCACCCATACTCTGTCTCGATAAAGCAACCAATGCAAAGGGAGATATCTATGAGCACTTCGATTCAACCGAACGCGCCGTTTCGCGCCGATATCGTCGGCAGTTTTCTTCGTCCGCAGGCCGTGAAGGACGCCCGTGCCGCCTACGCCGCGGGCAAACTCGACGCCGCCGGTCTTAAGGCCGTCGAGGATGAGGCCATTCGCGACCTGGTGGACAAGCAAAAGGCCGCCGGCCTGCAGGTGATTACCGATGGCGAGTTTCGCCGCAGCTACTGGCACCTCGACTTTATGTGGGGACTCAACGGCATTGAACGCCGTGCCTCACGTACGGGCTATATGTTCCACGACGAGGAGACCACGGCCGATACCGCCGTGGTGACCGGCCCCATCAGCGGCGTGAACCACCCCTTCGTCGAGCACTTTAAGTTTGTCAAGGCACTTGAGGGCGAGGGCCACGTTGCACGCCAGACCATCCCGGCGCCGATCCAGGCGTTCTCTGAGGTCACGCTCGATCGCTGCGACGGCCAGCAGGAGAGCCTGCGTGCCGTCTATAAGACCGACGAGGAACTTGCCGACGCCATTGCAGCCGCTTATCGCACGGTGATCGCCGACCTGTACGCAGCAGGCTGCCGCAACATCCAGTTTGATGACTGCACCTGGGGCATCTACTGCGATACCGATTTTGTCGCCAAAACCGGCATGAGCCCGGTTGACCTGCAAAAGGTGTCCGAGCTGGGTGTGGCGCTCAACAACGCCGCCATCGATGGCAAGCCCGATGACCTGGTCATTAACACGCACGTGTGTCGTGGTAACTACCACTCTACCTATGCCTTCGAGGGCGGCTATGACCCCATCGCGCCGTACCTGTTCGCAAACGAGGATGTCGACGCATTTTACCTGGAGTTCGATACGCCGCGCGCCGGCGGTTTTGAGCCGCTCAAGTACGTCGCTCCCGGCAAGAAGGTCGTGCTGGGCTTGGTAACCACCAAGGCGGCAGAGCTCGAGAACGAGGATGTTATCGTCGAGCGCATCCGCGAAGCCGCAAAGTACGTGCCGCTCGAGAACCTGTACCTGTCGCCCCAGTGCGGCTTTGCCAGCTGCGAGATTGGCAACAAGCTGACCGAGGACGAGCAATGGGCAAAGATCGCGCTGGTCAAGCGCATTGCTGAGCGCGTTTGGAAGTAACGTTACCGTTTGCAGGTGGCGGCGCGTGCGAGGCATAGCGTATCGCGTACAATGGTTCGGATCGTATCGTTCGGGCAGGTTATCCGATATGCCTGATCGCCCTTCCATCATGAAAGGACTTCCATGTCCCAATCCTCGACGCCCACCGTCACCGATGCCATCTACGATGCATCGTCGCTCGGTCGCCCGCGCATGTTCGTGTTGGGTTTGCAACACATGTTTGCGATGTTCGGAGCCACGGTGCTCGTGCCCGTGCTCACCGGCCTTTCTGTTTCGACGACGCTTCTGTTCGCCGGCATCGGCACGCTGTTGTTTCATTTTCTATCGCGCGGTAAGGTGCCCGCGTTCCTTGGTTCGTCGTTTGCCTTTATCGCGGGTTATGCCGCCATTGCACCCAACGGCGAGGCCGAGCTTTTGCCCTACGCTTGCCTGGGCGTTGCCTGCGCCGGCCTGCTCTATCCGGTGCTGGCAGCGCTGTTCCGTGCGTTTGGTGCCAAGCGCGTCATGCGCTTCTTTCCGCCGGTGGTGACCGGTCCCATCGTCATTTCCATCGGCCTGATCTTGGCAAGCTCTGCTATCGCCAACTGCCAGACCAATTGGCTTGTTGCCGTTATCGCTGTGGCCGTCATCGTCATCTGCAATATTTGGGGCCGCGGCATGGTCAAGATCGTGCCGATCCTGCTGGGCGTCGTGGTGAGCTATGCCGTTGCAGCCGCGTTGGGTGAGGTCGACTTCTCTGGCGTTGCGGCCGCCCCCTGGGTTGGCTTGCCCGTCGTGTGGGACAGCACCGTGTTTGCGCTCTTTGGGCCGCAGTTTGATAGCGGCCTCGCCACGACGGCCATCATCACCATCATGCCGCTGGCCTTTGCAACTATGATCGAGCATATTGGTGATATCTCCGCCATTGGCTCTACCTGCGAACGCAATTACATTGCCGATCCCGGTCTGCACCGTACCCTGCTCGGCGATGGCCTCGCCACGATTCTGGCGTCGCTCTTTGGCGCTCCGGCCAACACCACGTATGGCGAGAACACCGGCGTGCTTGCCCTGACGCGCGTGTTCGACCCGCGCGTGATTCGCATTGCCGCGTGCTGTGCCATCGTGCTTTCGTTCTGCCCCAAGTTTGCTGCCGTGATCGCCGCCATGCCAGCGTGTGTAATCGGCGGCGTGTCGCTCGTGCTCTACGGCATGATCAGTGCCGTGGGCGTTCGCAACCTTATCGAAAACCAGGTTGATTTCCAGAACAACCGCAATGTGCTGGTTGCGGCTTTGGTGCTCGTACTTTCGCTCGGCATTGCCTACAGTACCGCCGGTGCCATCGTGCTGGAGCTGGGCGGCGTGACGATTTCGCTTTCGGGCCTTGCCGTGGGCTCGCTGGTGGGCATTGTGCTCAACGCCATCCTGCCCGGTAATGACTTTGAGTTCGATACTTCCGAGCTTGAGGAGACTGCTGAATAGTAGTTGCGTTCAGCCAAATTAAAAATGGCGTCCATGCGTATGTACGCGTGGACGCCATTTTTAATGTGTCAGTATCCAGTGGATGCCGCGGGCCATGCGTAAGTCGGTTTGGGCAAAGTGATTGCCGGGGTTGAGCTCCAGCGTTGTTGGAATGCCGCGCTCGACGAGCAACGCTTCCATCGCGCGTGTGTCGTCGAGTACATGCCGCATCATGCGGTTGGGCGTCTTGGTTTCCTTTTTGCCGAGTGACAGATAGATGGCTTGCGGGCTGCCGGCAAAAGAAGCCGTGCTGGCACGGTCGACAAATTCGGGAAACCACAGCGACCCCGATGCACTCGCCGCGCGGTCAAAGACATCGGTTTGCCAGAGGGCCCAAAGCGAAAATAGGCCTGCCAGCGAATAACCGGCAATGCCACGCCAAACAGGTGGCTGTGGGAGCGATGATTCGACTTTTGGGATTATTCGGTTCAGAAGTTCATCGAGAAATTCGGACGCCTGTCCGCCAAAGGGCTCGGCATCGCGCACGGTCCCGTCGCATTCCCAGGGACTCAGCTCGCGATTCCAATCGAGCCCGCCAATGGTGACGAGGGCGAATGGCGGACAGTCGAGCTCTCGGCAACACTTATAAACCTCGCTGCCGTCGCCCACGACCACAGGAAGGTAGATGACAGGCGCGCTTTCCGTATGATTCGAATAAACGGTTATCTGCTTTTGATGCGCTTCCATGACGGGCTTCTCTCAGTGTTGTGATATCGGCAGCCCCAATTGTCGCACGCTGGCACATACAGGTTGGGCTGCATTAAGAACAATCGCATGCGCACCGCGCGAGTGCGAACAGGAAAACGCCACCGCCGGAGGGGAGCTCGGCGATGGCGTCGTTAAACGGTGCTCGGGCTCGGGGCCTTCGCGGGAGCTGCCATGTGCGCAGAGGCGTCTAAGAACGCTTACGGCTCGCCATGGTGCCTGCGGCGATAGCGGCTGTTCCCGCAAGGACGGTTGCCACGATGGCCGCACCCGAGGTGTCGCCGGTTGCCGCGAGCACGCCGGTAGTCTTGGCTTTCGTGGTTGAAGCCGCAACGGCCTTGGTCGGCTTTGAGCCCTCAGGCTTGGGGTTCTGCTTGGACTCCGCGGGCTTGCTTTCTGCGGGCTTGGTCTCGTCGGGCTTGGGGTCTTCCGGCTTGGCTACCTCGGGAGGTGCGATGGTCGTACTTTTGGCGACTGCTTTGATATAGAGGGAGTCGACCGTGGCGTCGCCCGTGCCGATGGCTTGGCCTGCCTCGTAGATGCCGTCACGGAGCTTGCGATAGTCAATGACCTTGCCGCCTTCGGGCGTCTGGATGGCGGCGTTCTCAATCTTGATGGTGCCGATTGTCTTGCCGTCAGCGCTCATGGCGCGGGCAAAGATTGCCGCTGTATCTCCTTCGGCCGTTACCTTGCTGCGGATGATCGAAATGGCTGCGGGTGTGACGCCCTCGCTGGTCTGGGCGATGATGCCGATGTTCTCGCCTTGGGGTTCGCGCCTCGTCTCGCCATCTTGGTTTTCGCTGTAGGGGATGGGGCCGTCGCCGTTCTCGACATAGCGGGCTATGGCCTTGACAACGGAGTCGCTGATGTAGATGTGGCCGCCCTTCTCGTTGGGTCGATCGTTTCTGGTGGAGAATGCAGCCGAAACCTCGCCTTCCGCAAACGCGTCCACGGTGGAGCCGTTCTTGACGACGATGTCGTCCTGGTAGGTGAAGAGGGCGTTGACGCCACCGTATCTGCCTTTACTTGCACGGACCGTCACGTTTGCATGATCGAGGGTGATGCCCTTGTGGGCATAGACGCCATATTCAACACCGTTTACGTTGAGGGAGGCGTTTGTGGCTGCGAGGCTGCCCTTGGCCTCGACGGCAGCGTCTTTCTCGGAGCTTGCCTTGACCTGGCTGCCGTCCGAGATGTTGATATTGCCGCCGCTCCAAAGGGCCTCACCATCGGCTGAGCTTGCCTCGACCGTCCCGCCACCCTTGATGGTGAGGTTCTTGTCGGCTCCAATACCCTTGTCCTTGGTAGCCCTGGCGGTGACGGCTCCGCTGTCGTCAATCGTGATATTGCCGTTTGCCCTGATGCCATCCGATGCACCCGTGGCGTTGACGTTGCCCGAACCTTTGATAGCGAGATCACCTCCGGCATTGATGGCATCAAACCCAGTGCTCGTGGCGTTGACGGATCCGGCTCCGTCGATGTTGATATTACCCGTGGAGAGGATAGCGTCCTCAGTAGATGTCACGCTGAGCGTGCCGCCCTCGTCGCCTTGGATATTGAGCTCGGCATTCTCGTTAGTGCCATGAGAAACGTTGATGCTTTCGATCCATTCGGCAGTGACGATGTTGGTCCCCGAGTAATTCACGTTGAGCTTGCCTGCGGCCTGGATCTCGCCGCCGTTATAGTTGTTGAGCTTCAAGTCGTCGGCGCCGTCCCACGACCAGGTACCGGCCTCGTCGCTCGCCGCGGTGTTGTACTTGTTGCCGCCGACCTTGACCCATTCCGCTGCGAGCGAGACGCTCGGCATGAGCAGCGAGCTCACCGTGAGCGCGCACACGGCGCCCGCGACGATGCGGCGCGTCACGCGGCGCCAGCTGCCGTGCGCGAGTCCTATGCGATGGCGAACGTCGGGTTCGGCAACATGGGTTCCGGCGGTAGTGTCATTGCGTTTGGGGGTCGTGAACAAGGCTGCCATGGTTGCTCCCGTTCTCATAGGGCCTATACGACTAGATTCAGCGTATCTGCTGGATGTTGCCGGCGGTAGTGCCGTTTGGAGGGCAAAATGGCCAAAATTGGGGAGAAATAGGCCGCACGCCGGCGCAGGGACCGGCGCTAAAAGAAAAGCGCGGGGCCGCATGGCGACTCCGCGCTTTATTGTTCAGCTTTTGCAGCCTTGCCCTTACGCTACGAAGAAGTAGACGAGGAAGGCAAGGGCCGCGATCCACCCGTCCCGTGCGAAAAAGTGTTTACGAGCGCTTGCGGCTCACCACGGCGCCCGCGGCGATGGCGGCTGTTCCCGCAAGGGCGGCTGCCACGATGGCTGCGCTCGAGGCGTCGCCGGTTGCTGCGAGTTTGCCGGCGATCTTGGCTCCCGTGGCTGCAACTGCAACGGTCTTGGTCGTCTTCGTGCCCTCGGACTTGGAACCCTCGGGCTTGGTCTCGCCTGGCTTCTCCTCGGGTTTGATCTCCTCGGGAGGCGCGATGACCGTGCTCTTGGCGACAGCTTCGTTATAGGGGGAGTCGATCACAGCGTCGCCCGTGCCGATGGTTTGATCCACCACGTAGAAGATGCCGTCATCGAGTTCTTCCTTGTTGCGATAGCCAATGATCTTGCCGCCTGTGGGCGTCTGGATGGGAGCGCCTTCGATCTCGATGGTGCCGATTGTCTCGCCGTCCGCGCTCACGGCAAGGGCGAAGATTGCCGCCGTGTCTCCCTCGGCTGTGACCTTACTGCGGACAATCGAGATGGTCGCGGGCGTGATGCCCTCCTTGGTCCGGGCAAAGATGCCGATGTTCACGCCCCTATGCTCGGGAATGACCGCGCCGCTTTGGTCGTTGCTGTAGTGATCGGGGCCGTCGCTACCGGACTCGACATAGCGGGCTATAGCCTTGACAACGGAGTCACTAATGTAGATGTGACCACCCGCTTCGTTGGGGTAGTAGTTTCTGGTGGAGATTGCGGTCGAGAACTGGCCTTCTGCGAACGCATCCACGATCGAGCCGTTCTTGATGACGATGTCGTCCTCGTCGGTGAAGAGGGCGCTGGCTTCATCGTTCCCTGCGCTTGCACGGACCGTTACGGTTGCGCCATCGAACGTGATGCCCTTGTAGACATAGATGCCATACCCAACGCCACTTGCGTTGAGGGAAGCGTTCGTGACCGTGAGGCTGTTTTTACCGTCGATGGCGGCGTCTTCCTCGGAGCTTGCCTTGACCTGGCTGCCACCCGAGATCTCGATGTTGCCGTCGGCCCAAATCGCATTGTCTTTGATAGAGCTTGCCTCTATCTTGCCGCCGCCCTTTATGATGAGGTTCTCGTTAGCATCGATACCCTGATCCTCGGTGGCCTTGGCGGTGACGGTTCCGCTGTTGTCGATCGTGATGTTGCCGTCGGCCCTGATGCCATCCGAATCGCCCGTGGCGTTAACGTTTCCCGAGCCCTTGATGGTGACATCGCCCCCGGCATCGATGGCATCGTGCTCGGTGCTCGTGGCGTTGACAGTGCCAGCGCCGTCGATGTTGATGCTGCCGACGGAAGTGATGGCGTCACGAGAAGATGTCACGTTGAGCGTGCTGGACGCGTCGCCCTGAATATTAAGCTCGGCGTTCTCGTTCGCGCCATCCTTAACCTTGATGCCGCGGCCGTCGCCGTTAGTGACGATGTTGTCGCCCTCGTAGCTCACGTTGAGCTTGCCCGCTGCCTCGATCGCGCCGCCGTTATAGCCGTTGAGCTTCATATCGTCGGCGCCGTCCCAGGCCCAGGTGCCGGCCTCGTCGCCTGCTGCAGTGTTGTACTGAGTGCCGCCGACGTTGACCCACTCGGCCGCGAGCGAGACGCTCGGCATGAGCAGCGAGCTCACCGTAAGCGCGCATGCGGCGCCTACAACGATGCGGCGCGTCACGCGGCGCCAGCTGCCGTGTGCGAGCAGCGTGCGACGGCGCACGTCGGGCTCGACAAAATGGGCTCCAGAGGTTTTGTCATTGCGCTTGGGGGTCGTGAACAAGGCGGCCATGGTTACTCCCATCCTCATAGGGCCTATGCGATTACGCCCAGCATATCTGCAGGATGAAGCCGGCGGTAGTGCCGTTTGGAGGGCAAAATGTCCAAAACTTGGGAAGCAATACATCGCGCGTCCGTGCGTTGCCTGGCTTTAAAAGAAAAGCGCGGAGCCGCTCGATGCGACTCCGCGCTTTGGTGTTCTGCTTTGGCAGCTTTGCCGCTACGCTACAAAGAAGTAGACGAGGAAGGCAAGGGCTGCGATCCACATGAGCGGCTTGATCTTGGAGGCCTCGCCCTTAAAGAGCGCGACGATCACGTAGGCGATAAAGCCCAGGCCGATTCCGGCAGAGATGGAGTAGGTGAAGGGCACGCCGGCGACAATCATGAACGCCGGGAAACCCTGCGACACGTCGGACCAGTCGATCTCGGAGGCCTCGCTCATCATGAGGTAGCCGACGTAGACCAGAGCACCGCAGGTGGCGGCACTGGAAACGATGGTGACGATGGGGGAGAAGAACGCGGCGAGAATGAACAGCACGCCGGTGGTGACGGAGGTGAGGCCCGTGCGGCCACCGTCGGCAGCGCCAGAGGTGGACTCGACGAAGGTGGTGATGGAGGAGACGCCCATAAAGCCACCGGCAGCAGCGGCCACGGAGTCGACGACCAGGATGGGGCGGATGTCCTCGACATTGCCGTCCTCGGTCAAGAACTCGCCCTGCTTGGCGACGGCCATCGCGGTGCCCATGGTGTCGAAGAAGTCGCTCATGAGCAGCGAGAAGGCAACGACGAGCAGCATCGGGTCGGTCAGAACCTTCACGATGGCCATGTTGCCATCAGCGGTGCTGGCAAACGGGGCGCCAAAGGTCGAGAAGTCGAGCGGAGCGATGAGGCCCTCGGGCGCATGGGTGACGCCCAGCGGGATACCGGCGATAACGGCGATGATGATGCCGATGAGCAGCGAGCCCGGCACGTTGCGGGAAGCCAGGGCAACCGTCACGACGATGGAGATGATGCCGACGATAAAGGTGGGGGAGGCGATGTCGCCCAGGCCGACGAGCGTACCGGCGCCAGCGGTGATGATGCCGGCGTCGCACAGGCCGATCATGGCGATGAACAGGCCCAAGCCAACCGAGATGGCGTGGCGCAGGACCACGGGGATGGCGTCCATAATGGCCTCGCGCAGGCCGCACAGGACGAGCAGCAAGATGACGATACCCTCGAGGAAGATAACGCTCATGGCAACGTGCCAGTCGCCGCCGCACATGGTGGTGGCGATGCCCGCGATCATGGCGTTGATGCCCAGACCCGACGCGCAGGCGAGCGGGCGGTTTGCGAAGATGCCCATGCAGATGGTCATGATGCCGGCGCCCAAGCAGGTGGCGCAGGCGAGCGCTCCCGCATCGATGCCGGCGCCCGAGAGCACCGCAGGGTTGACGGCGATGATGTAGGCCATCGCCAGGAATGTTGTCAGTCCAGCGCGAAGTTCGGTCCCGATTGTGGACTTGCGCTCACTGACGTGAAAAAGTTCGTCCATGCATACCCTTTCCTTGTTCGGCCCCGAGTTTAGGCCGATTGACACGAACGTTCTCACTATAGCCCCTTTACGACGCTGTTGTTCCTCGCATGTTGATGTTCGGCGCTTTGTAGCAGACGGACGGTATTTTTCGCATGAAAATGTGTGGGTACCGTATACTTAAGCGGTTACAACGACCCCTATGGAGGAACGTATGATTAAAGAGCTTTGCCACGACGAGGCTATCCTGTCCCAGCGTTGCGAGGTTGCGACCGTCGAGGACGAGTCGGTTGCTCAGGACCTGATCGATACCATTAAGTCGCTCGACGATGCCGGCTGCCTTGCCGCTAACCAGATTGGCGTTACCAAGAAGGTCTGCGTCTACCTGGACGACGCCGGCGAGCCCCACGTGCTCTACAACCCCCGTCTGGTGTTTGGCCTGGGCGCCAGCAAGATGGAGGAGAGCTGCCTGACGCACGAGGAGGTCACCAAGTCCACGCGCTATATCAAGTGCAAGGTCGCTTATGACGTGATCGTCGACGGCAAGATGCGCGAGCGCAAGCAGGACTTTGTGGGCTTCGAGGCGCAGATGATTCAACACATGATTGACCACTGTCTAGGAAAGTTGGTCTAAGGGGACCCAAGCACCGCACTTCGTCTCTTTTGGCCCGGGCATGACATTGTTGTCATGTCCGGGCTTTTGTGTTTAGCGCCTTTTTGTTTGGAGACAATGAAATTAGCAAGAACGTAAAGCTAGGAGGCGCTATGTGTACGAGTATTCGATTTACCGATAATTCTGGCCACATGTATCTGGGCCGCAATCTCGACTGGAGCTTTGACTACGGCCAACAGGTTCGCGTGATGCCGCGCGGGTTTCACATTCCGTATTCGTTTATCGACGACGCGACAGCGGCACACGCGGTGATCGGTATGTGCATCGATTACAAGAACTATCCCATGTTCTTCGACTGCGGCAACGATGCGGGCCTCGCCGTGGCGGGTCTCAATTTCCCGGGTTATGCCGAGTATGCCGAGGACCCTGTCGACGGCAAGACCAATATCGCGGCCTATGAGTTTCCCCTGTGGGTGGCAGCGACGTTCTCGACGGTCGATGAGGTCGAGGCCGCGCTGCGCGACACGGTGATTGTCGCCAAATCTGCCGGAGAGGGGCTGGGCGTGTCGCTGCTCCATTGGATTATCGGCGACAGCCAGCGCAGCATCGTGGTCGAGATGATGGCTGACGGCCTGCATGTATACGACGATCCGGTCGACACCCTTGCCAACCAGCCGACCTTCCCGTGGCACATGGAAAACCTACGCACCTATATCACCGCCACAAGCGATTTTCCGCAGACGGCGACGTGGCGTGGCGCCGAGCTTAAGCCCTATGGAGCCGGTGCCGGCATGCGCGGCATTCCCGGCGACTGCTATTCGCCGAGCCGTTTTGTAAAGGCGGCGTATCTCAATGCCAATTACCCGCAAAAGGAGAGCGAGACCGAAAACGTCGTCCGTATGTTCCGCTCGCTCGAGGGCGTGGTGATGATTGAGGGGGCGTCCAGGATGGGCGATGGCAAGTTCGAGAAGACTATCTACACCGGATGCTTTAGCGCGCGCACGGGCAATTATTACTACGCGATGTATGGGGATCCGTCGATTCGCTACGTGAGCCTGATGGATGCCGAGGGCGCGAGCCCCGATAGACTCGTGGTTCCCGAGCCGCGTCGTTCGTAGCCGCTAGCTTTACTGCAATGCAAGGCGGCCCTGCGTCTCCCGTGAGATGCAGGGCCGCTGTCGTTGATTTGTGACGTCGCTAGAAGTTGGCGTCGTTGAGTTGTTCGCTCTCGAGGCCGTCGAGCAGTTGCTGTTCGGGCGTATCGGCGACGCTCTCGAGTAACTCGGTGGGGTCGACGTTCATGTTCCTACCGGCTTCGTTGCCGTTGACCAGGTCGTCCGAGAAGATATCGACTTCCATTTCCTCGGCCTCTTCGATCTGAACCTCGAGCGGCACCTGGGTGCGCACGAGCTTAACGGCCGGGCGCATGCGGGCAAACAGCGGCACGTACTCGATGATGATGGCCGAGTTCTCAAGACCGTACCAGCGTGCCGGGCTTCCGCAGGCGCGGCGGACGGCGTACTTGATGGCCATGACGCGGTGGTCGTTGCGGTTGATGTCCGTTTCGGGGGCAAGCATCTTGCGCAGCATGCAAAAACGGAAGTCGCCCACGTTGCCGCGCGTCTCGTAGATGGAGTAGGTGTGATGCTGCGGCGGCAGCTCGCCCGATGCCATCAAGTCGCCAACAATCTGGCGCAGGTAGGCATTGATGCGCTGGTTGACCTTAAAGCCCAGGTCCAAGCGCACGCGGAACAAAAAGTCCGTGCCAAAGGTCTCGACGGAATACTCGTGCGTATAGGGCTCGTCGGTAACGTGCACGTTGATGAACCAGTATGCCTTGGCGCGCTTGGGATGCTTATCCAAGATGGAATAGAGCACGTCGCGGTCGAGCGTGAGCGGGTCGGGACTGTTGGTAAGGAACACCAGATTGTCGGCGAGCACGGGGTAGGTCTCGTCGTTGCGCAGGCGGTCGAGCTGGTCAATGTACTTGGAGACGGGCAGCAGGATCGTCTGCGTGCGCTCGATGGCGGTGCCGCGGCGCCACACGTACATAAGGCCAAACAGCAGCGAGGCCAAGAAGATCATGACGTAGCCGCCGTCAAAGAACATGGTGAGGCACGAGGCGAAGAAGCACAGCTCAATGGCGCCAAAAAGTAGGGCAAAGACGCAGGCGCCCAGCTTGCGCTTGAGAATGCCGGCGATATAGCTCGTCAGCAGCGTGGTGGTCATGAGCATGGTCACGGTAATGGCGAGGCCGTAGGCGCTCTCCATGCGCTCGGAGTTTTGGAACAGCAGCACGATGAAGATGCAGCCGACCCACATGATGTTGTTGACGAGCGGAATATAGAGCTGGCCCTTGGTGTCGCTGGGGTAGTGGATGCGCAGGTGCGGCATAAGGTTGAGGCGCGTTGCCTCGGATACCAGCGAGAACGAGCCGGTAATGAGCGCCTGCGAGGCGATGATGGCCGCTACGGCCGAAAGCACGATGGCAAAGGGGCGCAGGGGCTCGGGAAGCATCATGTAGAACGGGTTGACGATATCCATCGCGAGCATCTGGGGGTTGGAGTTATTGGCGAGCAGCCAAGCGCCCTGACCCAGATAGTTGAGGATGAGGGCCGCCTTAACAAACGGCCAGGATGCATAGATGTTAGCCTTGCCCACATGACCCATGTCCGAGTAGAGCGCCTCGGCACCGGTTGTCGACAGGAAGACAAAGCCGAGCACCATGATGCCCGAGTGGTTGATGGGCGAGAACAGGAACATGATGCCGCGGATGGGGTTGAGCGCGCGCAGGATAGACAAATTGCCGAGCATGTTGAACAGGCCAGCGCCTGCCAGGAACAGGAACCACAGCGTCATGAGCGGGCCGAACAGCTTGCCGATCGACGAGGTACCGGCGCGCTGCATGGCAAATAGGCCGCAGATAATGATGATGGTAATAATGATGACGTTAGTTTGCCCGTCACCCAATAGCGCGTGGCCCCACTCGATGGTGCGCAGGCCCTCGATGGCTGTGGTGACCGTGACCGCGGGGGTGAGGATGCCGTCGGCGAGCAGCGCCGCGCCGCC
>URDZ01000044.1:0-15295 GCA_900546725.1 uncultured Collinsella sp.
GCGGTGTGTCGTTTGAGAGCACTGACGGTACGGGCTCGTTGATGGAGCCGGGATCCGGTGATGCCTCGAGCGGAAAGACATCCGAAGGTTCTTCGACTAAGGCTTCTGCCGCGGCAGAGGTCTATGTCGATGTCGATGGCGCCGTTGTGTCGCCCGGTGTATATCGCCTCAAGGACGGCGCGCGGGTGGCTCAGGCGATTGATGCCGCCGGCGGGCTGGCGCCCGAGGCAGACGTTACGGGGCTCAATCGGGCATCTAAGGTCACTGATGGACAAAAAATCCACGTTCCAACGGTAGGGGAGCAGCAGGCGTCCATTGCGGAAGCCGGTGTTGATGGTGGGGCTTCCGCATCATTGGGCGTGAGTGGCGCAACGGGCCTAGTCAACATCAATACGGCAAGCGCGGCAGAGCTGCAGACGCTCTCGGGCATCGGTCCCTCCATGGCCCAGTCGATTATCGATGAGCGGACAAAGAACGGTGCTTTTGCCTCGGTTGACGATCTGATGCGTGTGTCGGGAATCGGCGAGAAGAAGCTTGCCAAAATCAAAGATTCCATCTGCGTATGAGTGCGACCGAGTGCGAGCATGTGATGCCTCCGCGGCCTCTGATGACGTGGACGATGGCCCTGTGTGCCGGCATGTGCATGAGCTGCGCCTTGGTGCTCAACGTGGCCGCCGATGCGCTGCTGCGGGAGCGGGCTTCGGCGGTCGGGCCGCTATGGGCCATTCCCGTTACGGCGGCGGTATTCGTTGTGCTGGCTCAATCTTGTGCGCGGCTTGCCCCTTGGAAGCGGTGGCTGTATGCCGCGTCCGTCGGTCTCGTGGCGGGAGCGGTCGTCTCGGCGTGGTGGGCTGTGGGCGTGCTAAGCGCCTCGAAGGCGCTCGACGGTCGAGCGGCAAGCAGCCTTGAGTTTGTCGTGCAGGGTGACCCATCCATAAACGACGACGTGTATTCCTATACCTGCGAGGCACGCACGGACGGTAAGAACTTGGCAATGGTTCGCCTATCGTGCGACCTCGAGCTCAAGGTCGGGGCGCACGTGCGTGTTATCGGTCGCGTTTCACGTTTTGAGAACGATGCGTTTGGACGATCGCGCGCGCTCCGAGGCGAGGTACGCAAGGTAAAAGCCGTTCGGATCGTGTCGATCGATGAGGGTTCTCCGGGGCCGCTGCTTCGGCTGCGAAATGGGCTGCTTGCGTCCATCGCGCCTGCGACCGACCCGGCGCGTGCACTCATAGCCGGTGTCGTCTGCGGTCGTTCGGCCGAGCTGCGCGCCCAGCCGGCGGGCGACTGGTTTTCGGTGACGGGAACGGCGCATCTTATCGCCGTCTCGGGCAGCCATTTGGCAATCGTGGGGTTTGTAATCGAGGGTGTATTGCAAAAGACTCGGTGCTCACGCGGTCTTCAACGGGCGATATTGGCGATAACGCTTGTGGGCTACGCTGCTTTTACGGGCGCGTCTCCCTCGGCCGTGCGCGCGTGCTGCATGGTGTTCGCGACGCTTGTCGTAAACGGCGCGGGGCGGCGCCGGCACGGCGCATCGGCACTCTTCGTTACCATGTCCATCTTTGTGTTGCTGCGGCCGACGGTTCTGTTCGAGATGGGCTTTCAGCTTTCATGTGCCAGCGTCTTAGCCATTCTGTGCTTTTGCCCCTATGCGACCTACGCTTTGGGTGAGCTGAGTGTTCCGTCGGGCGTTGCCAGCATGCTTTCCGTCACGCTGTGCTCGCAACTGGCGACACTTCCCATTACCATTCCTGCCTTCGGTACGTTCTCGCTCATTGCTCCGCTGGCAAATGCGGTCCTCGGTCCGGTGGTGAGCGCACTGCTCGCCGTGTCGATCGTGCTGGTTCCCTTTTCGCTCCTGGCGCCGTTGCGGACTTGGGCGCTCGTTGTGCCCATGATTGCCGCCCGTTGCGCGCTGTTCTTTGAGCAGCTGTTTGCCGCCGTGCCGGGTGCATCCGTGAGCGTGCCGCCCGATAGCATGTGGATTTACCTAGTGCCGTGTTTGCTGGCGGTTCTGCTTGTCTGGTGGCCGCGTCCCCGTGCACGTCCTATGGCGGTGGGGCTTGCATGCCTGGTGCTCTTGGCTGCGATTCCGTACGTCTACTGGGATCGATTCGCTCCGCCTTCGGTGACGGTCCTCGATGTTGGCCAGGCCGATGCGATTCTGGTTCGTCAGGGTGGCACTGTGGCGCTCGTCGACTGCGGGCTCGATGAGCGCGTGGTGTCGGCGTTGGTTCGCAATAATGTCCACCATATCGATGCCGTCTTCGTGACGCATTGGGACGAAGACCATTGGGGCGGTCTTCCCGACGTACTCGATCGGTTTTCTGTTGGAACCATTGCGGTTGCAGCCGATGCGCTGGACGGTGCGCCTGCTGAGGTCCTGAATCGCCCCGGCGTAACGTATCGGCAGGTGGCTCGCGGAGACACGGTCGATATCGGCGCATTTCGGGCTCGTGTGATGTGGCCGTTTGACACGGTAGATGGCGAGGGCAATGAGGACTCGCTTGTCTTGCTGCTCTCCTATGCTCAGGAAGGCAAGAGCCTGTGCGTACTTCTCACCGGTGATGCCGAGCTCGACCAAGAGCGAGAATTCGTGCAGGAGGTGGGGGATATCGATGTGCTCAAGCTGGGGCATCACGGCTCAAAAGTTTCTGTCGATACAGACCTGCTGGAAACGCTTAAGCCCGAGCTCTCTATCGCGAGTGCGGGCGAGGGCAACCGCTACGGCCATCCAACCGATGCCTGCATCGATGCCGTTCGCGATGCGGGCGGCGCGTTCGCATGCACCATCGAACAAGGAGACATCACCGTCTCGCCGACCGTAACCGGATTTGCCATGCGATGCCAGCGACCGTGATGCTGCCGTTGGCGCGGGATAAGCCCCTGGGCTAGAATGGCACGGTACGAACACGAGAGCCTGCGGGAGGGGAGCGCGATGTCCGAAACCGGTCTGTTGCCGGCATATCTGATCGTCGGTACCGATGGGGTCAAGCGCGACCACGCCGTCTCGCGTATGAAAGCTCGCTTGGAAAAGTCGGGTATGGTTGAGTTCAACCTCGATGAACGTGACATGACGAAAGATCCCGATATCGAGTCGATCATCGGCTCGCTCAATACCTTTCCCATGGGCAGCGAGTTTCGCCTGGTGATCCTCGACGGCTGCTCCAAGCTTGCCAAGGCGGTCTCGGAACCGCTTGTCGAGTACCTCGCAAGTCCCAGTCCCACGACGGTCTGTCTCATTATTGCCGATTCGCTTGCCAAGAACACGCGCCTGTACAAGGCGATCGCCAAGATCGACAAGAAGGCTATCGTCGATTGTTCGGGCACCAAGCGCTGGGAGCTCCCACGCCGCGTGCAACAGATGGCGACGCAGCACGGAAAGTCTATCTCGATGGCGGCCGCCGAGGAGCTCGTTTCGCGCTCGGGCGAGAACACCCGCATGCTCGATAACGACTTGGCCAAGCTTGCCCAGATGGTCGAGGCGCCGCAAATTGAGCTTGCCGATGTGGAGCGCTGGATCGTGCGCACGGCCGAAGTTCAGCCCTGGGACTTTCTCAATGCGGTCTCGGCCCGTGACATGCGCCGCTCGCTTGAGCTCTTTGGGCTGCTGCCCGCCAAGAGCTATGTGTGGACCTACACGCTGCTATGCGGTCGCATCCGCGAGTTGATCGTCGCCAAGGCGCTCGACTCTCGTGGGCAGGGGCGTGAGCTCGCCGCGACACTCAAGCTTCAGGCCTGGCAAGTCAAAAATCACCTGACCTGGGCACGCCGCTTTTCGATGGCGGAGCTTGTCGCTGCGCTCGAGGCCGCGGTCGATGTGGAGCTCGCACTGAAGGGTTCTGCCGATTCGGAGACCGCGCTTTTGCTCTGGATTACGAACATCTTGAGAAAATCGTGATGATACCTGCCTATTTGACAAATTCGTTCTATCCCTTTGAGGGGGAGCGTGCTATAGTAGGCGCTTGCATGACCTCACCGTGTCTCAGAGGTGTCATACATTTTTTGCAAGGAACTCGAAAGGAACTCCAGAAGTGGCAAACATCAAGTCTCAGAAGAAGCGTATCCGCACCAATGAGGCAGCTCGCATGCGTAACAAGGCTGTCAAGTCCGAGCTCAAGACGCTGACCAAGTACGTCCAGTCCGCCGTCGCCGAGGGCGACGCCGAGAAGGCCCAGGCTGCCCTCAAGACCGTCACCAAGCGTCTCGACATGGCTGCTGCCAAGCATGTCATCCACAAGAACCAGGCTTCCAACCGCAAGTCCGGTCTTGCCAAGCTCGTGAACAGCATCAACGCCTAAGTTGTAAATTTCACACCACACAGATTACGCGCATAAATGGAGCCTGTTTTATGGAACAGGCTCCATTTTTTGTACCGCTCGGGTAAGATAGTCCGCATGAATACTTCAATTGACATTTCCCACATCCGCAACTTCTCGATCGTTGCGCACATCGACCATGGCAAGTCCACGATCAGTGATCGCATCCTCGAGCTCACCCATACCGTCGACGAGCGCGACATGGAGTCGCAGCTGCTCGACACCATGGATATCGAGCGCGAGCGCGGCATCACGATCAAGTCCAATGCCGTTCGCGTTTCCTATGACGCTGACGATGGCGAGACGTATCAGTTCAACCTGATCGATACGCCGGGCCACGTGGACTTTACCTACGAGGTCTCGCGCTCGCTGGCTGCCTGCGAGGGCGCGGTGCTCGTCGTCGACGCCACGCAGGGCGTCGAGGCGCAGACCGTCTCCAACGCGACGCTCGCCATGAACGCCAACCTGGATATCGTGCCCGCCATCAACAAGATTGACCTTCCCTCTGCACACCCCGACGAGGTCAAGACCGAGATCGAGGATGACCTGGCCATTCCCGCTGACGATGCCGTATGCGTATCGGGCAAGACCGGCGAGGGCATTCACGATTTGCTGGAGTCTATCGTCTTCTTGATCTCACCGCCCAAGGGCGATGCGAACGCGCCGCTCAAGGCGCTCATCCTTGACTCGTATTTTGATGAGTACCGCGGCGTCGTTGCCACGGTCCGTGTTTTTGACGGCTCCATTAAAAAGGGCGATACCCTGCGTATGATGCAGGCAGAAGGTGACTTTTTGGTCGACGGCGTGGGCGTCAAGCGTCCTGCCGAGACGCCGGTCGACGCGCTGACGGTCGGCGAGGTGGGCTACGTGGTCACGGGCCTGAAGAACCCCGAGGCCGTTCGCGTGGGCGACACCCTTACCTGGGCGTCGAATCCTTGTCCCGAGCCGCTTCCCGGCTACCGCGAGGCCAAGCCCATGGTCTACACGGGCCTGTTCCCAATTGACAACAAGGATTACGAGAATCTGCGCGACGCTCTCGATAAGCTGCATGTCAACGACCCGTCGTTGGTGTGGGAGCCCGAGACCTCGGTGGCGCTCGGCTTTGGCTTCCGCGTGGGCTTCTTAGGCCTGCTGCATATGGAAGTCGTCAAGGAGCGCCTGGAGCGCGAGTTCAACCTTGACCTCATTGCTACGAGCCCTTCGGTGGACTATCACGTCTATAAGACCGACGGCGAGATGATTGATGTTCGCAGCCCGCAGGATCTGCCCGAGGCTACGCGCATCGAGCGCATCGAGGAGCCCTACCTCAAGGCCAAGATTATCTGCCCGCCCGAGTATACGGGCGCCGTCATGCAGCTCGCTATCGAGCACCGCGGCATTACGACCGACATGATCCATCTCACAAGCAAATCGGTCGAGATGCGCTTCGACATGCCGCTCGCCGAGCTCATCCTGGACTTCTTTGACCAGCTCAAGAGCCGTACCAAGGGCTATGCCTCGCTCGACTACGAGTTCAACGAGTACCGTCCCTCCGAGCTCGTCAAGCTCGATATCCTGCTTTCGGGCGACGAGGTGGACGCGCTTTCGTTTATCGTGCACAAGGATAAGGCTTATGGCCTGGCCCGCGGCCTGTGCGATAAGCTCAAGGAAATTATTCCGCGTCAGCTGTTCGAGGTGCCTATTCAGGGTGCCATTGGCAACAAGATCATTGCCCGCTCGACCGTCAAGGCGCGCCGCAAGGACGTGCTGGCTAAGTGCTATGGCGGCGATATCTCGCGTAAGCGCAAGCTGCTCGAGAAGCAGAAAGAGGGCAAGAAGCGCATGAAGGCCATCGGTTCGGTCGAGGTCCCGCAGGAGGCCTTTATGGCGATCCTTAAGGTGGACGAGTAGGTCCATGGCGCTTTCTGAATACAGTACGCGGCTGCTGGGTGCCTATGCCGAGCAGCCGTTCCTTATGGCTCCTATGGCCGGCGTGACCGACCCCGCCTATCGCATCATGTGCCGCCGCCGCGGTGCCCATCTTGCCTATAGCGAGATGGTGAGCGTGGCGGGCCTTGCCTATGCCAGCAATAAGACGTGGCGCCTGGTGCTGCCGGCCGACGAAGAGCAGCAGATTTGCGTGCAGCTCTTTGGCTCCAAACCCGATCAGTTTGCGAGCGCCGTCGCCGCCGTCGAGGAGCGCGTTGGCGATCGCCTGACGCTGATCGATATCAATATGGCATGCCCCGCTCGCAAAGTCGTTACCAAGGGCGAGGGCTCGGCGCTCATGCGCACGCCCGAGCTGGCCGAGCAGATCGTCGAGGCGGCGGTGGGCGCGGCGCACGTGCCCGTGACCGTTAAGATTCGCAAAGGCTTTTATGCCGAGGATCGCAATGCCGCGACATTTGCCCAGATGCTCGAGGGTGCAGGGGCAGCTGCGGTGGCGGTACATGGTCGCTGTGCCACGCAGCTCTATACGGGCCAGGCCGATTGGTCGGTCGTCGATGAGGTGGCCGACGCCGTCGAGATTCCCGTGATTGGTTCGGGCGATGTGTTCTCGGCCGAGGACGCGGCGGAGCATCTGCAAAGCTCGGGTGCCAGTGCGGTGTTCATCGCGCGCGGTATCTATGGCAACCCCTGGGTGTTCGGCGATGCCCGCGCCCTTGCGCTCGATGGCATACCGGTGCCGGTGCGCAGCTCCGTCGAGCGCCTGGATGCCCTGCGCGAGCACCTGACGCTCACGCACGAGCTGTTGCCGCTCATGTCGCGTGCACGAACGTACGCGAGCTGGTATCTAAAGGGCATGCCCCATGCTGCGGCCTGGCGCGCCCAGGTGGTGCGTTGCTCCACATACGAGGAGTTCATGGCATTGGTCGATGATATCGAGCGCGATGTGGTGGCCTGCGAGGCCGCACTTGCCGCCGGCGAGTCGGTGCCCGCTCTTCCGCCGGAGGCCTAACGGTGGCCGTTACCGCGCTGTACGTGCATGTGCCGTTTTGCGCCCAAAAGTGCCGGTACTGCGACTTTGACTCGCGCAGTATTGCTCCGTGCGATCTGAGCGCTGCGCTCGATACTTATTTTGGGCAGCTGTATGCGCGCCTCGATGCCTTTGGCGACGCAGGCGCGCTTGCACAGATCCGCACCGTCTATGTTGGCGGCGGCACGCCGTCGCTGGCGGGGGAGCGTCTGGTAGAACTTGCCCGGCGTATCTCTGCGTGGTGTAAGCCCGTTGAGTTTACCTGCGAGGCCAATCCTGAGTCGCTGACCGCCGAGCTTGCCACTGCGCTTGCCGAGGTTGGTGTCACACGCGTCTCTCTGGGCGTGCAAACGCTCGATAACGCCGAGCTTACCGCCATCGGTCGCATTCACGATGCCGATTGGGCGCTCGCTGCCATCACGACGGTTAAGGACGCTGGGCTCGATGTGTCCTGCGACCTGATGTGCGGACTTCCCGGGCAGACCGCAGTAAGCTGGCAGTGCACGCTCGATGGCGTGTTGGCGGCGGCGCCGCATCATGTGTCTGTGTACCCGCTCACGCTCGAGGAGGGTACGCCGCTCTACCGCATGGCGTGTCGCGACGAGTCGCTCGAGCCCGACGAGGATTTTCAGGCTGCATGCATGGATGCGGCGCGTGAGTGCCTGGGTGCGGCCGGCTATCACCCGTATGAGGTGGCAAGCTACGCGCTCGACGGCCATGAGTGCGCCCACAACATTGCCTATTGGACCGGACAGGGCTATCTGGGCTTGGGCCGCTCTGCCGCCGGTATGCTCGACGCCGAGGATTTTGATCGCTTGGCTGGGCTGTTTCCCGACGTGCCCGCTCGCGGCGATGCGTATCGCGTGCGTCTGGTGCAACGCGACGATGCCGCGACGACGTTTGATGCTGAGTATCTGTCGCAGCGCGATGCTGCGGCCGAGGATTTGATGCTTGCCTGCCGCATGACGCGTGGCATTGGTTCCGATCTGTTGGTTCGCTCGGCAAGCGTGATCGCTGCAGACGAGCTGGCGGCGGCCTGTGACCGTGCGCTCGAGTTGGGCCTTGCCACTTGGGTGCCCAATCATGTCGAGGGGCATGTGGGGTGCGTCGCCTCGAAAGACGTTATCGCAGGTCGTGCCCACGCCCGTTTAGCGCCCACCCACTTGGGCTGGCTCGATGGAAATGTGCTGTTCGAGCTGTTTTGGGGTCTAGCTTAGGCCGCTCGGGTAGAATTACCGCAATATATACGCTGCTGTGAGCAGGAGGTTGCCGCGCATGGCGACGATGAACGAAAAAGATTACTACGAGATTTTGGGTGTCTCCAAGGACGCCACCTCGCGTGATATACAGAAGGCCTTCCAGCAAAAGGCCCGCAAGCTCCATCCGGACGTCAACAAAGAACCTGATGCCGAGGAAAAGTTTAAAGAGGTTTCCGAGGCCTACGCCGTGCTTTCGGACGAGCAGAAGCGTGCGCGCTACGACGCCATGCGCTCGGGCAACCCCTTCGCCGGCGCTCCTACGGCTTCGCCCTATGGCGGCGGCTACGCCGGCAGCGCAGGCTATGGCAATCCCTTTGAGGGCGGCTTTCCCTTTGGTGGCGCCTGGGGCCAGCCGCGTCGCGGGCAGGCTGCCTATAATCCCGAGAACGGCGCCAACGTGGTCGTCGATATCAAGCTTGACGCCAAGGAGGCCAAGGGCGGTGCCCGCAAGACTGTCCGCTATACGCGCTTCGATACCTGTGGCCACTGTGGCGGCTCGGGTTCTGTTTCGTCCGAGCATGCACATACCTGTCCGAGCTGCGGTGGTCGCGGCCACATCGATGTCGACCTGTCCTTCCTGTTCGGTGCCGGCACGTTTCAGTCGGTCTGCCCCGAGTGCGGCGGTTCCGGTAAGGTCGTCGCCGACCCCTGCCCCGATTGCGGCGGCAGCGGCCGTGTCCGTGTGACCTCCGAGCAGACGATTGAGTTTCCTGCCGGCACGCACGACGGCGACGAGATTCGCATTAGCGGCATGGGTCACGCCGGCACCAACGGTGCCTCGGGTGGCGATCTGGTCGGCCGCGCCCATGTTGAGGCCGAGCGCCTGGAAGGCAAGGCCCGTACCGGTTTT
This sequence comes from uncultured Collinsella sp., assembly GCA_900546725.1. Classification (GTDB taxonomy): domain Bacteria; phylum Actinomycetota; class Coriobacteriia; order Coriobacteriales; family Coriobacteriaceae; genus Collinsella. The sequence continues at coordinate 9,391 of URDZ01000044.1, forward strand.
TACCTGATGGGCATTGTGGCGCCTTTTTTGGTGCTGTCGGCCATCTCGGGTGTGTTCTCGGCCTTTGCCGTGATGTGCTTTATTCCGTTTGCCATGGGCCTGTTCATGGTGCTCTCGGACGGCGTACTGCATCGCAGCCTGCTGTGGTGGAAGCGCGGCGCGATGCAGTTTGCCAACGGTTTTGCCAACGGATTTATGTTTGCGCTCGTGTCGGTTTGGTTTGCGAGCTGCTCGCAGCGTGCCATGCTTTCGCCTTACGGAATGCAATAACATCAACCCCTCTGTTTGCGGCCGGCCCAGCTTGGGTATAGGACGCACTGTGACAATAATGAAAGTCGGAAGGATTCGGTCGTGTCGGAAAATAGGGATTACTACGAGGTACTTGGCGTCGACAAGGATGCCGACGCGCGGACGATTAAGCGCGCGTTTCTAAAGAAGGCCCGTACCGTACACCCGGACGTTTCGGACGACCCCGAGGCCGAGGCCAAGTTCAAAGAGCTCAACGAGGCTTATTCCGTTCTTTCCGACGAGCAGAAGCGTGCTAACTACGACCGTTACGGCACTGCCGACGGCCCTGGTGGTTCGGGCTACGTCGACATTAACGATATCTTTGGCGGCATGGGTATGGATGACCTGTTCTCGTCGTTCTTTGGCGGCGGTGCCGGCGGTGGCGCCAGAAATCGCCGTGAGCGTCGTCGCGGCCGCGACATGGCTATCTCCCTTTCGGTTACCCTTGAGGAGGCGGCGCTCGGGTGCAAAAAGACGATCAGCTATGACCGCCTTGCTCCCTGCGAGGATTGCAACGGCACCGGTAGGGCCGAGGGTGCACAGGAAAAGCAGTGCAGCCGTTGCCACGGCACGGGCTATGTCACGACGGTCCAGCGTTCGTTCCTGGGCCAGGTTCAGTCCTCTTCGCCCTGTCCCGACTGCCACGGCGAAGGCACGGTCATCGACCATCCCTGCGAGACCTGTGATGGCCAGGGCCGCACGCCTTCTCACGAAAAGATTGAAATCGATATTCCCGCCGGTGTATCGACCGGTCGCCAGCTGCGCGTGAGTGGCTTTGGCGAGGCCGGCCTTCGCGGCGAGCCGTCGGGCGACCTGATCGTCAACGTGCGTGTCGCCGACCACGAGCGTTTTAAGCGCAACGGCGACGACCTGTATCTCGTGAGCGATATCTCGATTGCGCAGGCTGCGCTCGGCTGCGAGATCGAGGTCGAGGGCATTATGCCTGACGAGGTCGTCAAGCTGTGCGTCCCTGCTGGTGCGCAGTACGGCGACACCGTGAGCGTCAACAATTACGGCATGCCGCGTATCGGCGGTGGCGGCTCGCGTGGCCGTCTGATCGTTCAGCTGCGCGTGCTCGTCCCCACGAACCTTTCCAATAAGCAGCGGGAGCTGCTTCGCGCTTTTGCCGACGAGATGGGCGATGACGTCGCTTCCGGTAAGAAATCGGTAACCGATCGCATCAAGAGCGCTCTCGACGACATCCTCGATTAAGGAGCCCGTGTGCTCGCACCTCATATCTCTGTCGTCAACCTCGGCTGCCGTGTCAACCGGGTTGAGTCCGACCGTATCACTGCCGATCTTATGCGCCTGGGCTTTGCGATGGTGGAGCCTCAGGATGCTGAGCTGATCGTCATTAACACCTGTGCCGTTACGGGCGAGGCCGAGGCCAAGACCCGTAAGGCCGTTCGCCATGCGCTGGCCTATCCAAATGAGCCCTATGTGGTCGTGACCGGATGCGTGGTCAATCTGCATCCCGAGGAGCTGCTGGAGCTCTCGGACCGCGTGATCGCCGAGCCGTCCAAGATCGATGTCGCCGAACGCGTCTGTGAGGTGCTGGGCGTTGAGTCCGATGACGTTCCCGCCTGCAGCGACGGCGAGGTTGTCGACGCGCTCGGTCGCTCGCGTCTGGGCGTGAAGATCCAGGACGGCTGCAACCATCGTTGCACCTATTGCATTGTGTGGAAGGCCCGCGGCCCCGAGCGCTCCGTGCCGGTTGAGTCCGTGCTCGAGCAAGTTCGCGAGGCACAGGAGGCCGGCGTGCCCGAGGTGGTGCTGACGGGTGTGAACCTGGGCGCCTACGATGGCAAGAGCGCGACTGATGAACACGTCGAGATCGATGAGCTGCTCGAGGCGATCATGGAGCGCACGTCCATTCCGCACGTGCGCATTTCCTCGGTCGAGCCCATGGATATCTCCGAGTCCCTGCTTAAGGTCATGGCGCGCTATCCGAAGCGCATCGCCCCGTTTTTACACCTGCCCGTGCAGTCCGGCTGCACCAGGACACTGCATCGCATGGGCCGTCCCTATAGCGCCGAGGCCTTCGAGGAGACGGTGCGCATGATTCGCGCCAACTTGCCTCAGGCGTCCCTTTCGTGCGATGTCATCGTCGGTTTTCCCGGCGAGACGGACGAGGAGTTTGAGGAGTCGCTGACGCTGTGCCGCCGCGTGGGCTTTTCGCGTATGCATGTGTTCCGCTACAGCAAGCGTCCCGGTACCCTTGCTGCCGATATGCCCGACCAGGTGCCGCCCGAGGTTATGGCCGAGCGCAGCCGTCGTATGCGAGCCGCGGCGCAGGAACTCGCCATTGCCGACGCTCGCTGTCGCGTAGGCACCGTCGAGCGTGCCGTCCTCGAGTATGGCGACAACCTGACGCTCGGTTCGTTCCATCATGCCCGTCTTGACGATACCCGTGGACTCGCAGCCCCGTGCCTGCTCGATGTTGCTATCATCGGAGTCGATGATTCCGGCTTGGTCCATGCACGCAGGGAGGTCCATGGAAGCCTCGAAGATTAGACTTACCGTTCCCGAGGGAATTGACCCCTCGCGCGTTTTGGGTGCCGGCGACGGCGTCCTACGTGCGCTCGAAAGCTTTGTTCGCGCCCACGTGGTCGCCCGTGGCGACAGTATCGCCGTGAGCGGTGACCCGGACGAGGTCGAGCTCGTGGCGCGCTTTTTCGAGCATGCTTTTCGCGAGGCGGCCGCCGGACGCACGCTGTCTGCCGACGATGTCTCTCGCTGCCTGGCCGTCTTGCGCGATGGTGAGCATGAGGCTACGTCGCTTCGCGATGATGTGCTGCTTTCGTATCGCGGTCGTGTCATTCGCCCCAAGACGCTCGGCCAAAAGCGCTATGTGGATGCCATCCGCTCGCATACCATCACGTTTGGCCTGGGTCCTGCCGGTACCGGTAAGACCTATCTGGCCATGGCGCTCGCCGTTGCCGCGCTCAAGCGTCATGAGGTGGGCCGTCTGATCTTGACGCGTCCGGTTGTCGAGGCGGGGGAGAACCTGGGCTTTTTGCCCGGTACCCTCGAGGAAAAGATCGACCCCTACATGCGTCCGCTCTACGACGCCCTTTTTGACATGATGGATCGCGAGCGCACCGATGAGCTCATGGAGCGCGGCGTGATCGAGATCGCCCCGCTTGCCTACATGCGCGGTCGAACGCTGAGCGATGCCTTCGTGGTGCTCGACGAGGCGCAAAATACCACGCCCGAGCAGATGAAGATGTTCCTGACGCGCCTGGGCTTTAACTCCAAGTTTGTGATTACCGGCGACCTGAGTCAGCGCGACCTGGTGGGTCGTCGCGGCGGTCTTGCCGACGTCGAGCAGATTTTAGGCCGTGTCGACGATGTCGCATTTTCTCACCTCGAGCGTGCCGACGTGGTGCGCCATGCCTTGGTGGGGCGTATCGTCGAGGCGTACGATGCTTATGATGATGTGCGCGAGAAACGCGTGCACGACCGAAAGGAGTCCCGTTGAGTGTATTGATCAGCAACGATGCCGAGCTCGATACGCTGCTCGACGCGCAGGAGGTAGAGCACATCTGCGAGGTCGTGCTTGCCGCCGAGGGCGTTGAGCGTGAAGTCGAGATTTCCCTTTCATATGTCGATGAGGACGAGATGCACGAGCTCAACCACGAGTGGCGCGGTATCGACCGTACCACCGATGTCCTCTCGTTTGAGTGCGACTCGGCCTTTGACGAGGATATTCCCGCAGACGAGACGCTCGAGCTCGGCGATATCATCTTGGCCCCGCAGGTCATTGCCCGTCAGGCCCCCGGCTTTGGTAATAGCCCTGCCGACGAGTGCCGCCTGATGCTCGTGCATGGCATGCTGCACCTGCTGGGGTTTGACCACATTGAGGACGACGAGGCCGAGGTCATGGAGGCCCGCGAGGACGCCATCCTGCGCGATCTGGCGCTCGAGCGCGGCGAGGACCCCAAGCTGGTCCACGTCGGCCCCATCACCAACCACGCCCACGACTAGGAGCCGTCTATGATTCCCGGATCGAACAAGGACCATCCGTCCTTCTTAAAGTCGTTCTCCTACGCCATGGAGGGCTTCGTCACCGCCGTCAAGACCGAGCGCAACATCAAGGTTATGCTCGCGGCAGGCGTGTGCACCGTCATTGCCGGCTGCATCGTGGGGCTCGATATTGCCGAATGGGCCACGGTTATCATCTGCTGTGGCCTGGTGATTCACGGCGAGCTGTGCAACACCGCCATGGAGGCGATCGTCGACCTGGCGACCCAGGAGCTCCATCCTCTGGCAAAGCGTGCGAAAGATATCGCCGCCGCCTCCGTATACGTACTTTCCATCACCGCCGCGATTGTGGGATTGCTGGTATTTGCCCACGCACTCGACTTTATTTAGAAAGGGATTTCCATGTCCGACACTATGCAGCCTATCGATGAAACTCTGGACGACGAGTCCCTGGATGCGGTGGATACCGAAGCGGCCGAGGATTGCGAGGAGATCGAGGAGTTCGACCCGTTTGAGGGCATGAGCGACGAGGAACTCGACGCCCTGTGCGACGAGGGCGACAGCCTCGCGGGCTTTGGCGACGTTGAGCCTGGTTTCCGCAGCGGCTTCGTGGCGCTGGTCGGCCGCCCCAACGCCGGCAAGTCCACGCTGCTCAACGCCTGCTATGGCAAAAAGGTCGCCATCACCTCGCCGGTGGCCCAGACGACCCGCCGCCGCATGCGCGCCGTCGTCAACCGTCCCGGCTACCAGCTGGTCTTTGTCGATACCCCGGGTATCCACAAGCCCAAGGACGGCCTGGGGTCCGAGCTCAACAAGAGCGCGTTGTTCGAACTGAACGATGTCGACGTCGTCGCGTTTTTGATTGATGCCACCAAACCGATCGGCAGGGGAGACGCCTGGGTTGCCGAGCGCGTCAAGAATGCCCGTTCCAAGAAGGTCCTGGTGCTCACCAAGGCCGATGAGGCCGACCCCGCACAGGTCATGGAGCAGCTTAAGGCCGCCCACGAGCTCATGGAATATGACGATGAGATCGTGACGTCGTCGGTCAAGAACTTCAACGTCGATGCCTTTATCGAGACCGTTGCGCACTTTTTGCCCGAGGGTCCGCGTTGGTTCCCCGAGGACATGGGTACCGACGCTTCCGATGAGACCCTCGTTGCCGAGTTTGTGCGCGAGAAGGTTTTGCGCCGCACGCATGATGAGATTCCGCACTCCGTTGGCGTAATCTGCGATGCGCTCGAGCAGACCAAGAAGGTGCTGCGCGTGCACGCCACCATTTACGTCGAGCGCGAGGGCCAAAAGGGCATCATCATCGGCAAGGGCGGCGAGATGATTAAGCATATCGGTATCGACGCCCGTCGCGATCTTGAGCGCATCTTTGGCACGCAGGTCTTTTTGGAGCTGGACGTGAAGGTCAAGGCCGGCTGGCGTGACGACGAGGCCCAGATTCGTCGCTTTGGCTACAACGCCGAGGACTAAGGGCGCGCGGCGCGCATGGCAGGCTCCCGGACATATCGCACGAAGGTGCTCGTCCTCGATAAGACGAAGCTCAAAGAGACGGACCTGATCTTGACGATGCTTGACGAGCGGGGTCGGCAGGTTCGCGCCGTGGCAAAGGGCGCCCGCAAACCCG
>URDZ01000045.1:0-14738 GCA_900546725.1 uncultured Collinsella sp.
GGACGGCGGCAGGGCTGCGCATAGCAGGTGCGCCACTCGGCGGGACCGAGCGAGCGCAGCGTGGTCGCGGTATGGAAGGTACCGGCACCGACCTCGGAGTCATAGGGCTGCATAATGACGCAGCCCTGCTCGCCCCAGTACTGCTGGAGGCGCAGGATGATGTCTTGGAAGGAAAGCGATGAAGCGTTCATGCCTCTAATATCCCCTCGTCGAAACGATTACACGGTTAGGTACTGTACTATAGCGGTTTTTAGTCGATAGCGCCGATGCGGTTGAGCGGCCAGTAGCGCACAAGCGCCACAGCGATCAAATCAGAGCGATCGACGGGACCAAAGTAGCGGGAGTCAGCAGAGTTCTCGCGGTTGTCGCCCATCACCCACACGCACCCGTCGGGAACGGTGTAGGGATAGCTTACCTGAGCGCCGGGCGCTTGGACCGAAAGTGGCCAGCTCATGCCCGTCGTATAGTCCTCGTCGAGCGCTTGGCCGTCAACGACCACCTTGCCATCCTGCAGGTCGACCGTCTGCCCGGCCGTGGCAATAACACGCTTGACAAGAACATCATGCTCGGAGGTGCCATCGGGGTTGTGAAACACCACGATATCGCCCTGCTTGACGGGCTGACCGAGCTCGAGGCTCACCTTTTGTGCCAGGATCTGGTCGCCAATCTCGATCGTGGACTCCATGGAACCGGTGGGTACCACAAAGGGTTCGACCACAAACGAGCGAATCAAGAAGGTAGCGACCAGTGCGATCGCGATGACCGCGATCCACTCAAAAGCGCCCCTCAACGCGGAATGCTGCGATGGAACCATTCTCACTCCTCGCTCTGCGAATACGAAGCGTCCAGAATCTCCTGCGCGTACGCACGCTCCTGTGGCGTAAGGCGCGCCGTCTCGATCAGGTCGGGACGCCAGCGGCAGGTGCGCTCGATGGCATTCTTACGGCGCCAGGCGTCAACCTTGGCATGGTCACCGCTCACGAGCACCGGCGGCACGCCCTCGCCGTTGAACTCGGCAGGACGGGTGTACTGCGCGTACTCGAGCAGTCCTCCGTCCTCGGCGGTCGAGAATGACTCGTCGACGTTGCTCATTTCGTCACCAAGGGCGCCGGGAATCAGGCGTACGACGGCATCGGCAACGACCATAGCGGGAAGCTCGCCGCCCGTGAGCACATAGTCGCCGATCGACAGACGCTCATCGGCATACGCATACGCACGCTCGTCGACACCCTCGTAGCGACTGCACACAAACAACAGGCGCTCACTTTTGAGCAGGCGCTCGGCCACATGCTGCGTAAAGGGCTCGCCACAGGGGGTAAAGAACACCACAGTGGGCTTGGGACCCCCTGCGCTAATGGCCTCGATGGCCTCGGCGATAGGCTCGACCTTCATGAGCATGCCCTGCCCGCCGCCGTACGGCTCGTCATCGACGGTACGATGGCGGTCGTGCGTCCAGTCGCGCAGGTTATACGCCTTAAAATCAAAAAGGCCGGCCTTGCGAGCGCGGCCCAAGATCGATGTGGACATGACGGGCTCAAACATCTCGGGAAAGACCGAAAGGGTCTCGATCAGCATGTTGTCCTCCCTACTTGTCCATATCGATCAGGCCGTCCATAACGTGGACGGAAATTGTTCCTGTGTCGGGAAGATCGAGCACGACCTGCTCGATCACGGGAATCAGTACCTCGCCGTACCGATCGCCCTCAACAACCCAGACATCGTTAGCGGGCGTCGACATGATCTCGACGATCGTGCCGAGTAAACCGAAGCGCTCGTCGACCACCTCGCGACCCATCAGGTCGGTATAGGCAGCGTCGAGCGAATCGAACTCAAAATCGTCACGATTTGCCAGCACGTAGCATCCCGTGATGCCCTCGGCGGCCGTCAAGTCGTCAATGCCCTCAAACGAGACCAGATCGCCATCGCCCGTATCGGTGACGGACACGACCGTGCAAAAGCGGTCGCGCTTGAGCGCCGGCGGCGTCAGGGCGACGCGCATACCCGGCTCTAATACAGAAGGAAGCCCCCGCAGCGGCTGCGCGAGGACCTCCCCCTTCCTTCCGTGCGGCTTGACAACACGGGCGATGTTTTTGTACTGGGACCTCAAGGTCCTAGCCCAGAACCTCTACCTCGACAGCAGTGTCGAGGCGAGCGGCCAGTGCACGGGCGAGCGTGCGAATGGCCTTGATGGTACGGCCACGACGGCCGATAACCTTAGCGACGTCATCCTCGGCGACCGAAACCTCAATTGTAGAGGCGTCGTCACCATCGATGACCTCAAGGCTCACGGAATCCGGGTCGTCGACGATCTGAACAACGAGATATTCGACGAGATCGGCGATGCGATCTGAGAGCATTGCCTCACCCTCGAGCTGTGCAGCGTCAACCTCAGGCACGATTTACTCCTCGGCGCCCTCAGCGGCCTCAGCGGCAGCCTTAGCGGCCTCGGCCTCTTTGGCGAGCTGCTTCTTGGACTTCTTGACGACGGTCTCGGTCTTCTCGCCCTCATTGGCGGCCTTGACCAGAGCGGCGACGGCGTCGGTGAGCTGAGCGCCCTTGGACTGCCAGTCGGCGATCTTCTCGAGGTCGAGGTTGATGGTCTTGGGGGCGGTCATCGGGTTGTAGCGGCCAACCTCCTCGATGATACGACCGTCACGCGGGGCGCGGGAATCGGCGACGACGACACGGTAGTACGGACGCTTCTTAGCGCCGTGACGAGCAAGGCGAATCTTGACTGCCAAAGGAAACTCCTCCAACCAAGCAGCTTTAGGCTGCAACTACAAACAAACAGTTGAACATAATACGCCATCGACACGGGCAGGTGAAGTCCGTGAGACCAACTTCTTCGGTGTAGTCGAGGGCAAATCCATATCTTAGACAAGAATTCGGGATTTGCAAGCACATCCACGCACCCCACATGAGCTGCGCGGTATACTCATGACATGGAAAGACGCGAACATACATACGGTTATGAGGATGCTGCGGGCGTCACGCCGCCTCCCTGGACGGGTCCGGCGGTGGGCCTCATGGACCTCGATGCGTTTTTTGCGAGCGTGGAGATGCTCGATCATCCCGAATGGCGAGGAAAGCCGCTCATCGTGGGCGGAGACGCCGATTCGCGTGGCGTCGTGTCCACGTGTTCGTATGAGGCACGTCGCTTTGGCGTGCACTCTGCCATGGCCTCGGCCGAGGCGCGGCGCTTATGCCCGCAAGCCATTTGGACGCATGGGCACTTTGATCGCTACCGCGAGGTGAGCGCGCAGGTCATGGCGATTCTCGCCGAGGAGACCCCGCGCGTCGAGCGCGTATCCATCGACGAAGCCTTTATCGATATCACACCGGGTCGCTTTGCGCCCGAAGACCCGCTGCTGGTTGCGCGGCGTATAAGCGACCGCGTGGCAGGGCTGGGAGTGACCTGCTCCATTGGCGTGGGCTGCAACAAGACGGTCGCAAAAATCGCAAGCGAGCGGGATAAGCCGTTTGGGCTGACCATCGTGCGCCCCGGAACCGAGCAGCGCTTTTTGGCCGCGCTGCCGGTATCTGCCATGAGTGGCATCGGGCGCTCGGCCGAGGAGCGACTGCGCCGCATGCGCATCTACACCCTCGGCGAGCTATCACGTGCACCGGAATCCACCTTGGCCTCTATTTTTGGCGTCAACGGCGAGCACATGCGCCAGCGTGCGCTGGGACTCGAAATCTCTGAAGTCACGAGCCTCGATGAAGAGCGCGAGGTCAAGTCGGTCAGCAATGAACGCACCTTTGCTAAAGATTTGACTGAGCGTGGGGATATTGAGGCGGCGATTGCGCTGTTGGGAGAGTCAGTGGGACGCCGTCTGCGCCGTCAGGGGCTGACGGGTGCCACGGTAACGCTCAAGCTTAAGTATTCGTATGGCAGCGGGCGTACGGCACAGCGCCGGCTGCCTCATCCGACCGACGATGAGAACATCTTCGTGGCGGTTGCACTCGATCTGCTCGACAACATCTGGCAGGAAGGAATGCACGTTCGCTTAGCAGGCATCGGCATGAGCGACTTTGACCATCGGGGCGGCATCCAGACCGACCTGTTCTGCGAGATCGATGACCGCGGAGCCCAATCCAGCGACCGCCGCGACCTCTCCGTCGCCATCGACGCCGTCCGAGACAAATTCGGCGACACCGCCCTTTCCTTCGGCCGCCAATCCCGCTTCAACGATTAGTCCCTGACGCAAAAAGAAAGCCGGGTAGCTGCGGAAAACCGCAACTGCCCGGCGATATGCGTGAGGGTAGCTAAACTCCGTCTCAAATGAGCTACTAGAGGAGGTTGAGGGGGAGCTGGGGGGCGTCTCCCCAGAGTTTCTCGAGGCGGTAGAAGTCGCGGGCTTCGGGAGTGAAGACGTGGACGACAACCGAACCATAGTCCATGAGCATCCAGGTCTTCTGCTCGCGGCCCTCGATGGAGAACGGATGCTCGCCGCAAGCCTCGGCGACCTTCTCCTCGATCTCGTCGACGATAGAATCGACCTGGCGGTTGTTGGTACCGGTGGCAAGCACAAAGTAGTCGCATACGTCGGAAAGCTCGGTCAGGTCGAGCACCTGAACGTCCTCGCCCTTCTTGTCGTAGGCGGCCTGCGCGGCGGCGCGGGCGACATCCTCGGCGGCGACACCGCTCGCGGACAGCGAGGCGGCAGTGCGGTCGGACGTGGCGGCGAAGCTCTTGTGCTCCACACCTTCAAGAATCTGCTCGTCGGTCATGGTCTCGTCGGCCATGGAATACCTCTTTCTAGTCAGCCCGAGCTAGCGCAGCTGGGCGTAATGGTTGTAAATCGAAATAGCCGTGGGATAAAGATAGCGCCCGGACTGGATCACATAGACCAGACCCTGCGCAAAACAGGAGAAGAACAACTCGTCGAGTGAGGACTTCCCCACCATCTTGCGCAGCGCATGGGCATAATCGCCGTGGCGGTTGGGTTCGATGGCATCGGCCACAAAGACCACCATATCGAGCGGCGTCATGTCGCAGTCACCCACGGTGTGACGGTCGACAGCCTGGAAAACGGCCGGCGACAGTTCGGGAAAAAGCTGCGGAAGTTCATAGGCGGCAACAGGGCCATGCAAAAGCGGCGTCGCGGCGGAAGGAGAGCCGGCAATCTTAATGCCGTAATGCAGAGCGCGCGTGACCAGCTCGTCGTCGGAGAGCACTTTGTCCCAGTCATGGATCAGGCCGGCGGCAGCGGCATCAAAGCGGTCAACGCCGTAGACCTCGGCCAGATGAAGTGCGGTCTCGGCAACACCCAGCGAATGCACATAGCGCTTGCGCTTATCCTTCATGCGAACATCGAGCAGCTCTTGAATGCGCTTGAGCAGCGCGCGCTCATCGCCCTCAAACTGATCCTCTACCGACAACGTAGACCCCCATCACTCAAAATCTTCTTGGCCCAAACCGGCATATAGCCTGCGTTTGCGAATGTAGCCGAGCACGGACTCGCTCGTAAGATAGCGCACGCTCATACCGCGGGCAACACGCTTGCGAATGTTCGTCGAGCTGATCGCCAGCGCCGGAATCTGAATATAGCGCACGTCGAACGGCAGCCCCGACTCTTTGATTCGGGCACGCGCCGTATCGATATCAAAGCCCGGTCGCGTCGCCGCAATAAAGGTAGCAAGCTCAGCGATTCGTTCGGCATCATGCCAAGTCACAATATCGATAATCGCGTCGGCGCCCGTAATAAAGTAGAGCTTTACCTGCGGCGGGTAAAAGTCGCGAAGGGCATGAAGCGTATCGGCCGTATAGGTTACACCCGGACGGTCGATCTCGAACCGGCTCGCCAAAAAGGCCGGGTTCGCGGCGGTGGCGAGGACCGTCATGGCATAACGGTCCTCGGCAGGCGTCACCGGCTTGTCAAGCTTAAAGGCAGGAGAGCCCGCCGGCATAAAGAGCACAGCGTCCAAGTCGAGCGACTCGCGCGCCTGCTCGGCGGTCACCAGGTGCCCGTAATGGATGGGATCAAAGGTGCCACCCATAATGCCGAGCCTAAACTCCTGCCCGTCCTCTAGAGGAAGCTCGGGCAGACCGATTCCACCGCGCAGCGACATGGCTTACTCGCCCTCCGAGGTCTCGGCATCGCCCGCGGCATCCGCCGCATCGACAACCTCGACTCCCTCATCCGCAGCATCGGCCACGTCAATGGCTTCAACGGCAACGTCCTCGCCAGCATCCTCGAGCTCCTCGTACTCCGAGAAGTCCTCGGCGCCCTCAAAGTCAAAGGCGCGCTGGCAAATGCGGACCTCGTCGCCCGCACGGCAACCGGCCTTCTCGAGCGCATCGTCAACACCCATGCGGGAAAACTTATGCTGCAGGTAAATGACGGCTTCCTCGTTTTCCCAGTCGGTCTGGATGACCATACGCTCAATGGCACGACCGACCACGCGGAAGGCGCCGGGCTCTTCCTGAACAATGCGGAAACGCTTCTCACGCTGCAGGCGACGGCGCTCCCACTCATCGTCGCGCAGAACGACCGGCTCATCCGAGACAGCCAACTCGGCGCGCAGCTTAGCCACCTGCTCGCCCACGGCAAGCATCAGCGTGTTGAGGCCGGCGCCCGTCACGGCAGACACGGCAAAGAACATATGTCCATCGTCGAGCGCTGCGCGCTTGAGGTCGGCAATCTTGTCGGCCGTGCCCGGCGCATCGCACTTGTTGGCAACGACGATCTGCGGACGCTCCGAAAGCTCGGCGCCATACTGCTCGAGCTCGCGGTTGATGATGTGGTAATCCTCGACCGGATCGCGATCCTCAAAACCACCCGTCATGTCGACGACGTGCATGATCAGGGCCGTACGCTCAATGTGGCGCAGGAACTGGTGACCCAGGCCCTTACCCTCGCTCGCGCCTTCGATAAGACCGGGGACGTCGGCAACGACGTAAGAATATTCACCGGCACGCACCATGCCGAGGTTCGGCACGAGCGTGGTAAACGGGTAGTCAGCAATCTTGGGACGGGCGGCACTCATGCGCGCGATGAGCGATGACTTACCCACGGAGGGAAAGCCCACGAGCGCGGCATCGGCCATAAGCTTCATCTCGAGCTCGATCCAGTGCTCCTCGGCCGGCTCGCCCAACTGGGCAAAGGCCGGAGCGCGACGCACCGACGTCACAAAGTGCGTGTTGCCCAGACCGCCGGCACCGCCGGGCGCCACGACAACGCGCTCGCCATCGTGAACGAGGTCGGCAATCTCGAACATCGGGGTCTGCGTCTCGGGGTCGAGCTCGCGCACCACGGTACCCATAGGGACCTTGAGAATCAGGTCCTCGCCGCTCTTACCGTTACGACGGGCACCCTGCCCGTGCGTGCCGCGCTCGGCGCGGAAGTGATGCTTAAAGCGGTAATCGATCAGCGAAGACAGCTGAGCATCGGCCTGGATGACGACATTGCCGCCACGACCGCCGTCGCCGCCATCGGGGCCGCCCTTGGGGACAAATGCCTCGCGCCTAAACGACATGCATCCGGCTCCGCCGTCGCCGCCGCACACGTTAATGCGGCTGATATCGGTGAACTGTGACAACAGAATCGCCTCCTACAAAAAAGAGGGAGACCCTTGAATCCTAAAACTCAAGTGCCTCCCACATATGTGCTCTATGAAGGGTGAATTACGCGTTCGCGAGCGGGCGTACGCTGACCCTGTGCTTGATACCCTTGTGGAACTCAACGGTACCGTCGACCAGCGCGAACAGCGTGTCGTCCTTACCACGGCCAACGTTCTCACCCGGGTGGATGTGCGTGCCGTGCTGACGGACGAGAATCGTGCCCGTGGTTACCGTCTGGCCGGCATAGCGCTTCGTGCCAAGGCGCTGACCGCGGGAGTCACGGCCATTACGGGAGGAACCGAGTCCTTTTTTGTGTGCCATTGTGTATACCTACTCTTTCGTTACGAGTGTAATCTACTCGGCGACGGGAGCCTCGGCAACAGCCTCAGCCTCTGCCTTGACAGCCTTCTTGGCGCGGGAGGTAGCCTGAACCTTCACGATCTTCAGCTTGGTGAGCTGCTGACGGTGACCCTTCAGACGACGATAGCGCTTACGCTTGTGGAACTTGAAGACCAGCTGCTTCTCGCCCTTGAACTGCTCAACGATCTGAGCGGTAACCTTGGCCTTGGCCAGCTTGTCGGGATCGGTGACGATCTTCTTACCATCGTTGAGGAAGATAACCGGCAGGGTGACCTTGTCGCCCTCATTGCCCTCGATCTTCTCGACGGTGATGACATCGTCGGTGGCGACCTTGTACTGCTTGCCGCCCGTGTTAACGATTGCGTACATGTTTACTTGCCCTTCATGCATCAGTTAGTGCAACAGCCGAATATAGTAGCAGGCGAAAATACCCCCGTCAACGAGTATGTGGAGCAAATCCACAAGTTCGCACAGGTATGGGGCTGACGAGTCGGCCCTCGTCGTCCTCGCATGCTTGATTCTGACGCTCGACATCGTAGGAGCAGATGGTCACGAGGTCTTGCATACCGGTGGAAACAATAGGTGCATCCACGCCCGGGGTCAAGCCCTGCAACAAAACATCAGCAGCAGAAAGCAAAATTTCCGGACGCATAGAGCCCTCGTTGTCGGCATGGGTGTCGAGCATGAGAACCAAATGGTCCGGGCGCTCCCCCGCCGTGAGCTCATAGCCAACGAGCGTGTGATCCAAATCCAAGCGCTTGCTCTTTTTGCCGCGCGCGTAGTCGATGCCATGATCCGCGCGCAGCGTGTCGATCGCACGACGCACCTCGTCGGCGCTTACGGGCGCCTCGGGATCCAGGTGTAAGTCGATGCGATACGACAGGCGCGTGAGCTGCGCCGTCAATGCCGGCGTGCGCACGTCGATGTACGCCGCCTCGATGGGCGCCAGATCGGCCGGAGACGCCGCAGCCAGGCGCTCAAACGCCTCGTCGAGCGCCACGAACTCGGTCATAAACAGGTCATACCACTCGCAGGTCGACGACGTACCAACCGGTAGCGCCGAAGAGAAGCCCACGCGCATGTGCGGAGAGAAGCCCTGCGTGACGGCATAGGGAAGTCCCGCACGGCGCACGATGCGCTCAATGGTATGGATCACTTCGAGATGGCCCAGGTACTTAAGGCGATCGCGCTTGCCATAGCGAACACGAAGTCTAAAGAGCGTGGGGTTGTCGGTCAGGCGCTCACTCATGCGCGATCACCCATCAATACATTCTTGGCGTGGAGCGTGGGGCAGATCCCGCAGCCGGTGCACGACGTACGGGTGCAGTCGGGAGTCGTGACGCCCTCGAGCGAGCGACGGTACTCGCGCTCGAGGAAACCGCGCGTACAGCCGGGGCTCACATGCTCCCACGGCAGGCGCCAGTCCAACTCGTAGGGCAGGTGCACGAGCTCATTGAGGTCGATGCCGTTTTTGGCAGCAGCCTCCTTCCAGTTATCGAGCGAGAAATGCTCTACCCAGGCGTCAAAGCGAGAGCCCGAGCGCCAAGCATCGATGATGACGGGCGTCATGTCGCGACCGGCGCGGGACAGCGCGGCCTCGATGAGCGAAGTCTCGGCATCGTGGTAATGCACGCGGACGGCACGGTTGCGAACGCTCGTGATAAGCAGCTTCTGGCGACGCTTGACGTCGTCGTAGTCGAGCTGCGGGCACCACTGGAACGGCGTGGCGGCCTTGGGGATAAAGACCGAAACCGAGATGGACACCGAGATCGAGCCGCGACGAGCCTTGGGCACCACGGAACGACCGAGCTCCAGCACGTGATCGGCCAGATTGGCGATGGCCACGATGTCCTCGTCGCGCTCGCCGGGAAGGCCCATCATAAAGTAGAGCTTCATGCGGTTCCAGCCGGCCTCGAAGGCCGCCTTGGCCGCACGGTCCAGGTCCTCCTCGGTCACGTTCTTGTTAATGATGTCGCGCATGCGCTGGCTGCCGGCCTCGGGCGCGAACGTCAGTCCGCCCTTCTTTTCGCCGGCGACCGACTCGGCCATATCCACGCCAAACGAATCCAGGCGCTGCGACGGAATAGACACGCGAATACCCGTATCCTCCAGGCGACGGTTGAGCCTGCCGAGCACGTCGCGAATGCAGGAGTGGTCGGTCGTGGAGAGCGAGGTCAGCGACACCTCGTCATAGCCAGTCTTTTCCAGACCCTGAATCACCGACGAGACAATCTGGTCGGCCGAGCGCTCGCGCACCGGGCGATACGTCATGCCAGCCTGGCAAAAACGACAGCCGCGGGCGCAGCCGCGCAGGATCTCGATAGACAGGCGGTCGTGGACCAGCTGCGCATAGGGCACGCACGACTGCGACAGCAGATTCGTGGCGCCGAAATCCTCGACGACGCGCTTGTAGACCACGGTCGGCGCATCCTTGCCCTCACGTGGCACGGTGTAGCCATGCGGCGAGCAGGGCTCGTCATGACGAACCTCATAGAGCGACGGCACGTAGTTGCCGGCAATGGATGCAAGCTGCTCAACAATCTGCGCGCGCGGGACTCCTTCGTCACGCAGGCGGCGATGCAGCTGGCAGGTCTCGAGCAGCGATTCCTCGCCCTCACCGATGAGGATGGCATCGAAGAAGGCCGCGTACGGCTCGGGGTTGTACACCGAGGGGCCGCCGGCGATGATGATGGGGTCGTCTTCACCTCGGTCGGCCGCTAACAGCGGAATGCCAGCGAGGTCGAGAGCCTCGAGGAAGTTCGTCACCGCCATCTCGTGCGGCACATGCAGGCCGACGATATCAAACGAAGCGACCGGCGCTGCACCCTCGAGCGACAGCAGCGGAATGCCCGCCTCGCGCATGGCGTCACCCATATCGGGCCACGGCACATAGCCGCGCTCGCAGGAGATGCCCTCGGCCTGGTTAAGGATGTTGTAGAGGATGGCGATGCCCTGGTTGGGCAGACCAACCTCGTACACATCCGGGTAGATCAGGCAGCAACGGTAGTCGGCATCGGCTTTGGAAAGCGTGCCCCACTCGTGATCGATATAGCGACTCGGCTTCTCGACCTTGGCGAGCAACGGCTCAATTAAATGAAAACAATCTTGGTATGCAACGCGCAACGGAAAACCCCTAAGCAGCGAGATCTGATGCGTCCTGATAGGACGCCATAGGACGGGTAGCGCCCGCGACCGTGGTCACCAGATCGCGAACGCGGGAGAACGTGGCAGTGACCACCTCGTTGGCACGGCTGTAGTCGACATCGCGCTCGTAGAGCGAAACGAGCGCACGGCCCATGCCATAGGTGCCCGCGGCAGCAGTGAGCGCCTTGACGGCAAACCCAATATGCGGCGTCTGCTTGACGAGCGCGCGGGTGACCGCGCGGATCACAAGACCGCCGGCAAGCACGCCCGCGACCTCGTAGCCGCGCTCGGGCTTAATACCGCGTCCAAAGACGGCAGCGAGCTCAAAGAGCATGCCCACCTGCGACAGCGCCATAACGGGATAATCGGCGCCCGGCAAAAACACCAGCGCACCGGTCGCCATATTGGTGAGCGCGCACGAGGTGATGATACGATTGGCCGCCGCGATGCGCATGAAGGCAAAGTTCGCCGCAAAAGCCGTTTCCTTGTCGGTGCGATCGAGAATCCAGCGGGCAAGCGTCTCGAGCAGATACGTCTTATCGGTTGCCGCTACCACGCCGAGCATGGGCGTGGACTCCTCGATAAACGGCACCTCCACAGCAGACTCGGCAAGCACGCACACGGGCGCGCCGGCGATCACGAGCTCCTGCACGGCACTCTCCAAGCGGTCGGAACCACACGAGAGCACCAGCACCACATCGGTATCGGTCTTTGGAGCAATTCGCTCCTCCCCCAGACGCTCGACGCGCACAATGCCCGAGGTCGTCTGCGGCACAAAGGCGTCACGCACCGTCTCGGCCAGAAAGCGCGAGGCGGACGAATCCAGATAGACCGAGACGCGCACCGGCGTATCGGAATCCTTCTTAACGGACGCGCCCATCTTAAAAGCGCGGGTCAGCTTATCTACGGGAATTTTCATAGCAAACCCCTCCAGCGGTTACGCGGCGCCCGAACGATGCCGCCATATGGATTGTACGATACCCACCGTCAGCAGCTGAATCATCATCGAAGACGAACCGAAGCTAATAAACGGTAACGGAATACCGGTAATCGGCATCATGCCGATGCACATGCCGATGTTTTCGAAAGTCTGGAATGCCCACATGCCGACGATACCTACGCATGAGAGCCGCAAGAAGAGCGACTCACACTTAAAGGCGACGCGAATCGTCGAAAAGATCAGCAGCACGTAGAGGCACAGGAGCAAAAAGGAACCGCAAAAGCCAAAGGTCTCGGACAGGAAGGCGAAGACGAAGTCGGTGTGGAACTCAGGCAGAAAGCCGCCGGCCGACTGCGTCGCATGGCCCAAACCCTTACCAAAGAAGCCGCCCGAGCCAACGGCGATAAGCGACTGCTGCAGGTTGTAGGCATCGTCCGAATCGGCATTATCGGGGTCGATAAAGACCGTCAGACGGTTCATCTGATACTGCTTGATGAGCACATCATGGCCGAGCAACGAATCAAAGACCGAATCGAGCGCCAGAACGAGGGCCACCAGGCCCACGAGCAGGGCCAGCGTCGACAGCACCCATTCGCGGCGTGCACCGCTCATACAAATGACGATGGCGCCCGAAACAAGCACGACCAGGCCCGAGCCCAGGTCGCCCATGGCAACGACGGCCAAAAACGGAATGGACAGCATGCCGCAGAGCTTGACGTAGTCGCGAACGGTATCGATGCGACCGTTATACTGCGATCCAAGCGTAGCAATAAAGAAGATGGTGATGAGCTTGGCAAGCTCAACCGGCTGGAATGTCAAGCCGATACCGGGAATCTTGATCCAGCCCGTCATGCCCAGACCGCCCGTATAGGACAGACCCGGAATCTTGGGCGAGAAGATCACGATCAGGTCGATGACGAGCAACGCCGTCGAGAAATTGGAAATACCGCGCAGGTCGGTACGCCAGACGAGCACCGCCAGCACCGCCCCGATGCCAATTCCCAGCAGATGGCGTGAGAACGAAGCATCGGCCTTAAACTGCGAAGCCGACCAGATGATGATGGCACCGTAGGCGACGAGCGCCACAGTGGCCACGAGCACACCGATATGCACCTTTTGGCGAAACGTGCCGCGCGAGGCCGAAAGTTGCTTGTTGACGCGGTCCAGGCTGCTGCGAGAGCCGGTCTTGGTTGAACGGAACAGATCCGCCGGAGAAAAATCCATCGCAACCTCCTATCGAACCGAAGAATCGCCCGAGGCCGAAGAGGTATCGGGCTCGTCATAAATCACGCCGAGCACGTCGCGCACGACATGCATCGCGGTATCTGAGCCGCCGCCGCCCTGCTCCAAGACAGTAGCGATGACATACTTGGGATCATCGGCCGGTGCATAGGCGCAGAACCACGCGTATTCGTCCTCGCCACTTTTCTCGCCCGTGCCCGACTTGCCGTATACCTGCGGCGTCAGGGTGCCAAAGTGAGCCGCCAGGGACGTCGATGCCGTGTAAATCACGTCATGCATGCCGTTGCGAACAAGAGCCAAATCCGAATCACTGTTGATCTTGGCCTCCAGGCGCTTCTTCTTGCCCTTGCCGTTGTACTTATAGGCATCACCGTCGCCATCGCGCGACACGGCAGACAAAAACACGTGAGGCACGTACTGTTTGCCGCCGTTGGCAAGACCCATATAGGCGCACGCCATCTGCAGGGGCGTCACCAGGATGTCGCCCTGGCCGATAGCAATGTTAGTCATATCGCCGGCATTCCACTTGCGGTCCTCGGCAGATGCGTCGGTGAAGTACGACTCTTTCCACTCGGCATCGGGAATACGGCCCGCGCCCTCACTCGGCAGATCGATACCGCAGGTCTTGCCTAGGCCCCAGCGACGAAAGACCTCCTGCAGGCCCTCGGAATGTTGCTCGTCATAAAAGAACGCCTTGCCCATGTCATAGAAGACGGGGTCGCACGAGTTGGCGATACCCGACTGCAGCGTCATGGTGCCGTGGCCAGACGTCAGCCAGCAGCGCTTGCCCCAAGCCTTGCCCAGGCCCGTCCAATAGCCCGTGCAGTTGGTTGTCTGCGTTGAAGTGTAGGTTCCAAACTCAAGACCGGCCAGTGCCGAGAGCGGCTTGATGGTCGAGGCCGACATGTACTGTCCGCTAATGGCGCGGTTGAGCAGCGGGTGCGAACCCTTGTCATCATTGAGCTCGGTCCACACGTCATTTGAGACACCACCGATAAAGACAGACGGATCGAACTTGGGCTGGCTCGCCATGCCCAGGATCTCGCCATTGTTGGGATCGAGACACACCACAGCGCCGTTGCCGGCATTACTGTGACCAGTGGTCTTGGCAAGCTCGATAGCGCTCGCCAGCGCCGTCTCACAGGCCTGTTGGATCTTAAGGTCGAGCGTGAGCTTAATGTCGGAGCCGGCCTTCGCGGGCACGGCACCGGCCTGACCGGTCACATTGCCCGAGGCATCGACCTTGACGGTCTGCTCGCCACGAATACCCTGCAGCAGGTTTTCGTAGTAGCTCTCAACGCCCGCCTGGCCCACGATATCGCCCGACTGGTACGTAATCTTGCCAGCAGAAGCATCATCATCGCCAGAGGTTTTCTTATTCTGAGCCTCGAGCTGCTCGGAGGTAATGGTGCCGGTATAGCCCAAGATATGGCATGCCGTCTCGCCATACGGATACTGGCGCTCGGTACGCTCGGCAATCTTGACGCC
>URDZ01000046.1:0-14684 GCA_900546725.1 uncultured Collinsella sp.
TATTACCTATTTTATCATTAGGTGGCAAGGGTGTTATTTCAGTATGGTCTAACGTTGCACCAAAGCAGGTTCATGACACAGTTCAGTCATTTATGGATGGAGATATTGCAAAGGCAACAAAGATGCAGTTAGAAGCAATTGATTTAATTGGTGCATTATTTAGCGAAGTTAACCCAATTCCTGTTAAGGCTGCAATGAGCATTTTAGGCTACAAGGCAGGTCCTATGAGAGCACCTTTAACAGAATGTTCAGATGAACATAAAGAAGGTCTTAAGAAAACGAACAGGTGCGTATTAACCGATGCTTTTTCGGTTGTACTTTAGCGATTGGCTCGTACAATAGTCACCAATGTTTGGCGGGAACTGTTCTGTGAGGCGTTAAAAAGGAAAGTGAGGACGCCAGTGTTTCAGATAGCCGATCTGCTCGCTATCGTTGCAGGTGCCATCGCGGGCGCGATTGCCTTCCTTCCCTTTGTCTTTACGCTCAAGCCGGTTCTTGACGATAAGCAGAATGCGGACATGCTCAAGGGTATGGTGAGTCTCGCGGTCTCGGCAATCGCGTTGCTTGTCTTTACCTTGGTTGTGTTTGTGTTGTTCGGAGAGGCATTTCGCATGTTCCTCCTGGGCGAGGCGATCGGCTTCGTGGCCTTTATGGCCGCCTGCGCGGTTCGCGTCGCCAAGGCGCTGCGAGATCCTCATGAGGTCGAAAGGTAAGTCGTGGAAATTTTTGAAAAGCTGCCTGATGAGATTAATCATCTGGTCAGCGAGTTCAGCTCCACCCCTGTCGTGGGCGATCTGAGCTGCGGCATCACGCAGTACTCGTTTTGGCTGATCGTCTCCACGATCGTGCTCCTGATCGTCCTGGCCGTGTTCAAGAAGAAGCAGACTTTGGTTCCCAAGGGCTTCTTCGTCAACGGTTTCGAGTACATCATCGAGTACGTCGAGAACGATATCGGCAAGGGTGTCGTGGGTGAGAACTGGAAGAAGCACTTCCCGTTCCTGTGCTCGCTTTTCCTGTTCATCCTGATCAACAACATGATCGGCCTGATCCCGGGAATGAAGCCCGGCACCGGTGCAATCGGCTCCACCGCCGCGCTCGCCATCTTCGCCTTCGTGTACTTCATCTACTACGGATGCAAGGCTCACGGCGTGATCGGCTACATCAAGAGCCTCGCCCCGCAGGGCGTGAGCTTCCCGATGAACGTGCTCGTGTGGGTCGTCGAGCTTTTCTCGACCTTCCTGCGCCTCATCACGCTCGCCGTCCGTCTGTTCTGCAACATGTTCGCAGGACACGTGGTCATGGGCTCGTTCGCCATCATGGCGAGCATGTTCATGCAGCCGCTGCTTCAGCAGGTTTCCGCGGCCCACGCCGTCGGCGCCCTGCCTTCGCTGGCCTGGCTTGCCATCCTCATCCTGATCTATGCGATCGAGCTTGTGGTCGGCGCCATCCAGGCTTACGTCTTCACGGTCCTTACCGCCGTGTATGTCTCCGAGGCAGAGGAGGTCGCGGAGGAGGAGTAGTCTTCCGTTCGCGCCTTAAAGGTAAGGCAATTCGTTAAACCGCCGGTGCCCGTACCCATGGAGCCCGGCAGTTATAAAAAGGTTATCCTGCGTGAAATAAGACACGCACGACAAAGGAGGAATCGTGGGAGTTATCGGTTACGGTCTCGGTGTTATCGGCGCTGGTCTTGCTATCGGCCTGTCTGCTCTGGGTGCTACGGGTGCTATGGCCCGTCAGCCTGAGGTCCAGGGCCGCGTGTTCACCGTCTTCATCATGGGCTCCGCCTTCGGCGAGGCTCTGGCTCTGATCGGCTTCGTTGTCGCGCTGATCGTTAAATAGCACGGAGCGTCAAGTATGAATCTTTCATCCCAGAAGAGCGCGATCGCACTCTCCGCGTCCGCGGCCGCGCTGCTCATGCCGGTTTCCGCGTTCGCCGAGGACGGCGCCGCCGGTGCGGACATCCTCATCCCTAAGATGGCGGAGTTCATCCCGGCGCTTATCGCCTTCCTGATTATCTGGATCGTGCTGGCCAAGGTCGCCCTGCCGGGCATCATGAAAACCATGGAGGAGCGCGGCAAGAAGATCGAGGAGAGCCTCGACGAGGCCGAGAAGACCAAGCAGGAGGCTATCGCTAAGCGCGCTGAGTCCGACTCGATTGTCACCGACGCCCGTCGTCAGGCTGCCGACATCGTTCTCGAGGCCCGTAAGGACGCCGAGTCCGAGCGCGCCCGTATCATCGAGGCTGCTCACAAGGAGGCCGAGGAGATTATCGCCAAGGCCCATACGACCGTCGAGGACGAGCGCAAGTCCATCTACGTCGGTGCCGCGAGCTCCATCGCCGACCTGTCCGTTGCCGTCGCCACCAAGATCGTGGGCGAGGCACTCGAGGACGAGGCCGGGCAGAAGAAGCTCATCGAGCGCTACATCCAGGAAGCAGGTAGCCTGAATGCCGACTAGCCGCTATCAGGACAAGGTGCTCGAGACCTACGCGCGCTCCCTTCTGGAAGCCGCCAAGGCCGAGAACCATGTGTTCGAGGACCTCGAGATGATCGAGCGCCTGGCTTCCGCCAGCCCCGAGATCATCGCCGTGCTCGACACCATGTCCAAGCGCGACCAGCTCGACCTTCTTCCCAAGGTGGCAGCTGCCTTTAAGTATGTTGCCGAGGAAGACGAGGATGTAGTGGGCGTGACCGTCACCACGGCGATCCCGCTCGACGACGAGCTGCGTCAAACCATCACTAAGAAATGCGAGCAGGACTTCGGCCGCAAGGTATTCCTTATCGAGCAGGTCGACCCGTCTATCGTGGGCGGCCTGGTGCTCGAGGCCCGCGGCGAGCGTCGTGACATTTCCGTCAAGACGCAGCTGCGCATCGCACAGGAGACCCTCGCAAACTCTGCTAATTCGTACGGAGGTGAAGCCTAATGTCCGAAACCCTCAATGCCCAGGATATCGCCAAGAAACTGCAGGAGCAGCTCACGAGCCTCTCCGCGACGGTCGATACGCATGAGGTTTCAACGGTCGACGAGGTAGGCGACGGCATCGCGCGCGTCACTGGCCTCAAGAGCGCCATGGCAGGCGAGCTTCTGGAGTTCAAGAGCTCCGATACCGGTGAGACCGTCTTCGGCCTTGCCCAGAACCTTGACCGTGACGAGGTCGGCGCCGTTCTGTTTGGTGCCGTCGACTCCATCAAGGAAGGCGACGAGTGCCGCACCACTGGCCGCATTATGGATATCCCCGTGAGCCGCGCCATGCTCGGCCGCGTCGTCAATCCGCTCGGCCAGCCTATCGACGGCCTGGGTGACATCGTCGCCACGCATCGTCGCCCCATCGAGTTCAAGGCCCCCGGCGTCATCGACCGTACCCCGGTGTGCGAGCCGGTTCAGACCGGTCTGTTGGCCATCGACTCCATGGTGCCTATCGGCCGTGGTCAGCGTGAGCTCATCATCGGCGACCGTAAGACCGGTAAGACCGCTATTGCCATCGACGCTATCCTCAATCAGCGCGGCAAGGGCATGGTCTGCATCTATGTCGCCATCGGCCAGAAGGCCTCCACGGTTGCTAACATCCGCGAGACCCTCGCTCAGCACGGTGCGCTCGACTACACCATCATCGTTTCGGCCACCGCTGCCGATTCCGCCCCTATGCAGTACATCGCGCCTATGGCCGGTGCCGCTATCGGCGAGTTCTTCATGTACAACGGCGAGGACGGCAAGCCCGCCAGCGAGACCAACCCCGGCGGTCACGTGCTCGTCATCTACGATGACCTGTCCAAGCAGGCTGTGGCCTACCGTCAGATGTCGCTGACGCTGCATCGTCCGCCCGGACGCGAGGCCTATCCTGGTGACATCTTCTACCTGCACTCTCGTCTGCTCGAGCGTGCTGTCAAGATGTCCAAGAAGAACGGTTACGGCTCCATGACAGCTCTGCCGATCATCGAGACCCAGGACGGCGACGTCTCGGCCTACATTCCGACCAACGTCATTTCCATTACCGATGGTCAGATCTACCTGCAGTCCGAGCTCTTCTTCCAGGGCCAGCGCCCGGCAGTCGACGTGGGCATTTCCGTGTCCCGCGTCGGTGGCGATGCGCAGACCAAGGCCATGAAGCAGGTCGCCGGCAACCTCCGTCTGGACCTCGCTTCCTATCAGGAGCTCGCTGGCTTTACGCAGTTTGGCTCCGACCTTGACGAGGCTACTCAGAAGCAGCTGACCCATGGTGCCCGCATGACCGAGCTCCTTAAGCAGCCGCGCTACAAGCCGTTTGAGGTTGGCGAGCAGATCGTTACGCTGTTCGCTGGCAACGAGGGCTTCCTGGATGACCTGGAGATTGCCGACGTGCTGCCTTTCCGTGCCGAGCTCATCGAGTACATGGACAATGGCTTTGGCTCGCTGCTCGACAAGGTTCGCGCCAAGAAGATCGATGATGACACCAAGGCTGAGCTCTTGCGCGTCATCGGCGACTTCAAGCAGCAGTTCATGGCCAAGCACCATTCGGATGTTTCTGGATCAGAGGAGAACTAAGCCCCATGGCCAACCTTCGCGACATTAAGAAGCGAATCTCCTCGGTTACCACGACCAAGCAGATCACGCGCACGATGGAGATGGTCTCTACGGCCAAGATCCGTCGTGCTCTCGATCGCTCCAAGCAGGCCGAGCCCTATAAGGAGGCGCTGACCGACGTCATGTTGACGGTCGCCGGCGACGCCTCCTGTTCGGGCACCGATCCCATGCTGCAGAAGCATGAGAGCGTCAAGCATGGCCTGATTGTCGTTATTGCCTCGGACCGCGGCCTTGCCGGCGGTTTCAATACGACGGTGGAGCGCACGGCCGAAAAGCTCGCCGCTTCTTGGGCGAACGACGGCATCGAGTGCGAGATCATCGCGTGTGGGCGCAAACCGGCCACGTATTTCCGTGACCGCGAAAACGTCGTCATGCACTTTGAGGGCAACTCCTCCGAGCCCGATTTCAATCAGGCCCGCATGATCTCCTCTCATATCTGCGATGCGTATCGTGCCGGTGAGCTTGACCGTGTCGAGCTTGTCTACCACCACGCCAAGAACCGCGTGGATCAGGAGCTTCGCGTCGAGCATCTGTTGCCGCTCGACCCCGAGATGATCGCTATGGCCCACGGTCCGCGTAAGAACGAGACCGACGCCCCTAAGCGCATCTCGTCTACGTTCGAGTTCGTGCCCTCTCCCGAGCATGTTCTCGGCAAGCTTGTGCCGTCTTATATCCTGACGGTCATCTACCAGGCCCTGATCGATTCGGCGGCTGCCGAGCAGGGTGCACGCCGCAAGGCCATGCACTCCGCGACGGAAAACGCTACCGCGATCATCTCGACCCTTACCCGCACGTATAGTCGCGTGCGCCAGGCTTCGATCACGACCGAGATTAACGAGATCGTCGGCGGAGCCTCAGCATTGGAGGAACAGTAATGGCTAATAACACCGTAAAGCTTGCGGTCGAGGAAGCCACCAAGAAGACGACTGCCGGTGATGGTCGCATCGTGCGAATCATCGGCCCTGTCGTCGACGTCAAGTTTGACGGCGCGGTGCCCCCGATCTACAACGCGCTCACGGTCGAGGCCGAGACCCCGATCGGTCATCTGAGCACGATCCTCGAGGTCGAGAGCCAGCTTCCGGGCGGCATCGTCCGCACGGTCGCCATGTCCTCGACCGACGGCCTGCAGCGCGGCCTCATCGCCACCGATACCGGTGAGCCCATGAAGATGCCGGTCGGCCCCAAGACGCTCGGCCGCATTTGGAACGTCATGGGCAAGCCCGTCGACGGCAAGCCCATGCCCGAGGTGGAGGAGTTCTACCCCATCCACCATGCAGCGCCCCGTTTCGACGAGCTCACCACCAAGACCGAGATCTTCGAGACCGGCATCAAGGCCGTCGACCTGCTCGAGCCCTACATCCGTGGCGGCAAGACGGGCTTGTTCGGCGGCGCCGGCGTCGGCAAGACCGTTCTGATTCAGGAGCTCATCAACAACCTCGCCCAGGAGCACGGCGGCACCTCGGTGTTCACCGGCGTCGGCGAGCGTACCCGCGAGGGCACCGACCTGTTCCTCGAGATGAGCGAGTCTGGCGTTATCGACAAGACCTGCTTGGTCTATGGTCAGATGAACGAGCCGCCCGGAGCGCGTCTGCGCATCGGTCTGGCCGGCCTTACCACCGCTGAGTATTTCCGTGATCGTGGCCAGGACGTTCTGCTGTTCATCGACAACATCTTCCGCTTCTCCCAGGCAGGTTCCGAGGTTTCCGCACTGCTGGGCCGTATGCCGTCCGCCGTTGGTTACCAGCCCACGCTGGCAACCGAGATGGGCGACCTCCAGGAGCGCATTACCTCGACCAAGACGGGCTCCATTACCTCCGTCCAGGCTGTCTACGTCCCCGCAGACGACCTGACCGACCCGGCGCCTGCCACGACGTTTACGCACCTCGACGCCACCACGGTTCTTTCGCGTAGCATTTCGTCGCTCGGCCTGTTCCCGGCTATCGACCCGCTCGCGTCTTCCTCCGACGCTCTCGATCCCTCGATCGTCGGCGAGGAGCACTACCGTGTCGCCGTCAAGGTCCAGGAGCTCCTGCAGGAGTACTCCGACCTTCAGGACATCATCGCCATTCTGGGTATGGACGAGCTGTCCGAGGAGCAGCGCCTTACGGTCAACCGTGCCCGTAAGATTCAGCAGTTCCTCTCGCAGTCCTTCCACGTCGCCGAGAAGTTCACCGGCAACCCCGGTGTCTACGTCCGCGTCGAGGATACCGTCCGCTCTTTCGCCGAGATTGTCGACGGCAAGGCCGATGACCTGCCCGAGCAGGCTTTCCGCTATGCTTCCACGATTGAGGACGTGCGCGAGCGCGCCCGCAAGATGGGGGAGAAGTAGGTTATGCGTATCCGCATCGTGTGCCCCGTGAGCTGCGCCTATGAGGGCGACGCTGCGTTTGTGTCGATTCCGTCCACGGATGGCGAGTTTGGCGTTCTGCCTGCTCACTCCAGCGAGATCTGCACGATCGACCGCGGTTACGTTCGCGTTTCCGATAAGGCCATGGGCACTGTCGACCACACGTTTGCCGTGGCCGGCGGCTATGCCCAGGTTGCGGACGATGTCGTGACCGTTCTCGCCGAGCGCGCTTGCGATTTGGCGACCGTCGATGCCGACAAGCTTAAAGCTGATATTCAAGGTTTTGAAGAGAAGCTGGGTAATTTGTCGGAGGATGATGCACGCCGCGCCTACCTCTATAATGAAATCGCATGGTGTAAGCTCAAGCTTGCCCAATAGTCAAACGATTTAGCGTTCGACCATTTGCGAACACATCATGCCCGGGATGGCCCAGCCACCCCGGGCATGCTTTTTGAAAGGGTAGACCTTGGATATTATCCGCGTTGAGGGTGGCCACGCCATCGGAGGCTCCGTGCCCGTTTCGGGCGCCAAGAACTCCGCACTCAAACTCATGGCGGCAACGCTTCTGGCGCCGGGCAAGACGACGCTGCAGAACGTGCCCGATATTTCCGATGTTCACGTGATGGGCAAGGTGCTCAAGGGCATGGGCGCTACGATCGATGTTCTCGACGAGCACACGCTCGAGATTGATACCTCTCAGGTCGATTCTTGGGAGGCCCCCTACGAGCTCGTTGCCAAGATGCGTGCTTCCACCGCCGTCATGGGACCCCTGCTGGGCCGCTTCCATCGCGCCAAGATTGCCATGCCGGGCGGCTGCAACCTGGGTGCTCGCAAGATCGATATGCACATTCTGGGTCTCGAGGCCCTGGGCGTTGAGTTCGATACCGCCCACGGTTACATCAACGCTAATGCGCCCCAAGGTCTGCGCGGTACCACCGTCACGCTCGAGTTCGCCAGCGTCGGTGCGACCGAGAACCTCATCATGGCCTCTGTGCGCGCACAGGGCGCCACGGTTATCGACAATGCCGCCCGCGAGCCCGAGATTGTCGATCTCGCCAACATGCTCAACGAGATGGGCGCCAAGATTGTTGGCGCCGGCACGCCCGTCGTGACTATCGAAGGCGTGGAAGAGCTCCATCCTGTTGCCCATCGCGTAGTGGGCGATCGCATCGAGGCCGGTACCTTTATCGTTGCCGGTGCGTTGATGGCCGACGATCGCGGTGTCGATGTCACGGGCTTTTGCCCCATTCACTTGGGCATGGTGCTCAAGAAGATGGAGCTCATGGGTATCGACTGCGAGCGCGTCGAGGATGGCGTCCATGTAAACCGTGCCGAGCGTATCAAGCCGGTCGACATCCAGACGCTTCCGTTCCCCGGCTTCCCGACGGACATGCAGGCGCAGATTATGGTGCTCTCCGCCCTTGCCGACGGCAGTTCCGTTATTACCGAGAACATCTTCGAGAATCGCTTTATGTTTGCCTCTGAGCTGGTGCGCATGGGTGCCGACATTCGTATCGAGAGCCATCATGCCATGATTCATGGCGTCAAGGGCTTCTCGGGTGCACAGGTTACCTCGCCCGATCTGCGTGGCGGAGCGGCCCTCGTCGTAGCGGGCTTGATCGCCGACGGGACGACCGAGGTTTCGGCTATCCATCACATCAAGCGCGGCTACGAGCAGTTTGTCGAAAAGCTGCAGGCGCTCGGCGCGCATGTCGAGCATGCTACCGTCCCCGATCCCGTCATCTACTAATACAGGTTGCCTATGTTTAATAAAAAGCCCCTCGCGGATACTAGCACCCGAAGACCCTCAACTGGTGCGCAGGCCAAGATCTACAGTCGCGATAACGTGGCTCGCTATTCCGAGCGCGCTCGCCAACGTCGTCGTAGCCACACGATTCGTCACGTCGCGCTCATTGTCGTGCTTGGCGTGCTGCTGAGTGCCACTACCGCTGCCGGCCTGTGGTTTGCCACCATTATGGGCAAGCTCGGCGATTCTAATGTCATTACCGACAATCTGCGTCGGGTTCTGGTTGACACCGATGAGGCAAAGGATCCGTTCTACGTGCTGCTTCTTGGCACCGACGGCCGTCCGGGCGAGGATACGTATCGTGCCGACTCGATTATCCTGGCACGCATCGACCCCACGCAAAAGCAGGCGACGCTCATTTCCGTTCCGCGCGACACTAAGGTCGAGTACAAGGGCGAGACCATGAAGATCAACGCCTGCCATACCGTTGGCGGCGCCGAGGCCATGGTCGAGGCGGTCAACGAGCTGTGCGGTGTTCAGATTTCCCACTATGCCGAGGTCAGCTTCGACGGTATGCAGGCGCTGATTGATTCGGTTGGCGGTATCGACATTAACGCAACCGATGATGTTGACGACCCCGAGCACCTGGATATTAAGATTACCGCTGGCCAGCAGCATATGGACGGTGCCACCGCCCTTACCTATGCCCGCTGCCGCTACACCTATGCCGACGGCGATTACACACGCATGCGCCACCAGCGTCAGGTGCTTGGCGCCCTTGCCAACCAGATTCTCAATAACTTCGATGCCACGAAGATTTTTGGCCTGGTTAATTCGCTGTCCGATATGCTCGTAACCGATATGAGCGTTCAGGATATCGTGGCTACGGTCAACGCCATGCGCGGTATGGATGTCGACGGTATCTACTCGGCCAACCTGCCCTCGTACGCCGACGACAGCACCATGATCGACGGTGTGAGCTACGTCTTTGTCTACGAGGACGAGCTCAAGGAAATGATGGAGCGCGTCGATGCCGGCAAGGATCCCAAGGGTCCCAACACCATGGGTCTTTCCGACGGTTCCAGCTCTACAATCGGCGACCTGAACAACAACACGTCTGACGACTACGCAAACGGTACCGCAACCTCATCGGTCAGCTCTGACGATTCCGATGACTCAAGCGATTCGAGCGATTCGGACTACTACGAAGAGCCCACCGGCGACGGCAACGGCTACGAAGCCAACTACTAAGTTACGCGGTTTTACCAAACCGCGTAACCGCTTGACGCTGCAAACCCGCCAGAGCGGCAATCTGCCTTTCAACTTCGGCGGCATGATCAAAAAAGTTACGGCGTTTTACCAAACGCCGTAACGGCTCGACGCTGCGCGCCGCCCAAGGCGGCAATTTGTCATTCAAAAGGCAGGGCATGACCAGAAGGTCAATGCCCTGCCTTTTTCATGCCAACTTGTTCGCCTTGGACGTCGCTCGCTGACGTTGGCTCAACCTGCGGTGCTGACTACTCCCCTTGCACCAAAAACCGCCCCGTTCTCGGTTTTGAGGACGGGGCGGTTTTGCTTACCTAGATTGTTCGAGTTCCTTATGCAAAGCGGGCGACGAGCTCCTGGAGCACGTCGGTCATCTTGACGAGCGAACTGACCGGGACGAACTCGTTGACGCCGTGGTAGCAATAGCCGCCGGTGGAAAGGTTGGGGCAGGGCAGACCGCGGAACGACAGCTGCGCGCCGTCGGTGCCGCCGCGAATCGGCAGCACTTGGGGCTCAACGCCGCAGGCAAGGTAGGCTTCCTTGGCAACATCAATAAGCTCGGGATAGTCACGAACGATCTCGGCCATATTTCGATACTGCTGCTTAATCTCGACCGTCACGCGCTTCTCACCCAGACGCTGGTTGAGCATCGAGGCGGCGGCATCAATAAGATCGAGTTTCTGCTGGAACTTGGCGGCGTCATGGTCACGGACGATATAGCGCGCTGTGGCGTGATCGACGGTTGCAGATACACCCTCAAGATGATAAAAGCCCTCGTAGCCTTCCGTATACTCCGGGCGCTGCACGCAGGGGAGCAACGCGTTGAAGTCGCAGAACAGATTGCCTGCGTTGACCATACGGCCCTTGGCGTCGCCCGGGTGGATGGACTGGCCCTCAAAGCGGACGGTCGCCTCGGCGGCGTTAAAGCACTCCCACTCCAGCTCGCCGATGGGGCCACCGTCGACCGTGTAGGCGTACTTGCAGCCAAAGGTATCGATATCCAACAGCTCGGCTCCGTGGCCGATCTCCTCGTCAGGGCAGAAGCAAATGCCGAGTGCGGGATGGGGCAGAGAAGGGTCCTGAGCGATACGCGCGACAAGCGACATGATCTCGGCGACGCCTGCCTTGTCGTCCGCGCCCAGCAGCGTGGTGCCATCGCTGCAGACCAGGTCCTCACCCGCGAGGTCATTCAGGGCGGGAAGCTTGGCGGTACTCATGGCAACGGGCTTACCGTCAACCGTGCCGCAGACCAGGTCGCCGCCTTCGTAGTGTACGATGTGCGGCTTCACGCCGGCGCCCGGTGCAACTTCGGTGGTGTCGAGATGGGCGATCAGGCCCAGGGCGGGCTTGTCCTCAGCGCCCGCACTTGCGGGGATATGCGCGCAGACATAGGCGTGCTCGGTCACGTGGGCATCTTCCGCACCAAGCTCGCGCAGCTCTTCAGCCAGCACGTTGGCAAGGTCAAACTGAACGGCGCTCGAGGGTACCTGGTCGCAGTTTGCATCCTCGGACTGCGTGTTGATCTGGACGTAGCGCAAAAAGCGTTCGAGGACATCGGGGCTCGTGGTGGTGTTTTCCATAAAGACCGCTCCAATCTTGGTCGTCGTGTGCAACAAGAACTCTAGCACGGTATGCCACGGCATACCACGACGCTTGGATGGGGTAGAATCAGCCATTGAATGCAGAAGGGACGGAAGATCATGGATACGACAAATAGCTCGCGCGAACTACATCTGACGGTGGCGAACGAAGACTACTTGGAGTGCATGGTTCGCATTGAAAGCGAAGAGGGGGAAACCAACGGCGTGCGATCGGTCGACATCGCGCAGCGCCTTGGCGTCTCCAAGGCATCGGTCAATAAAGCGGTTTCGGCTCTCAAGGCATCCGAGCTTGTCGAGCAATCGCACTACGGCAAGGTGATCCTGACCGATCGCGGCCGCGAGGTTGGCACGGCTATCTGGTACCGTCATCGCCTCATCCGCACGTTTTTGGTTCAGGAGCTCGGTGTCGAATTTGAGCGAGCCGATTCCGAGGCCTGCATGATGGAGCATGCGCTATCCGAGGACACGATGAGCCGCTGGCTCGCCTATCTCGAAAAGCAGGGAATCAGCGTCGAGGAATAGCGGGATATATATGGATACGAGTTATTACAACCGCTTTGGTGCCGAGGAACTTACGCGCCGCTTGTCGAGCGAGACCTTGTTGGCGCAGGGCCCCATGGGCAGTGTTTTGTTGAGTGAGTACGATGCCGCCGACATTCCACCGGCGTTTTGGAATCTGGCAGAGCCGCAGACCGTTTCTCGTATCCATCGCTTGTATGTCGCCGCCGGCGCGCAGGTGCTCATTACCAATACCTTTCAGGCATCGAGCTATGCCCTCAAGCACGACCAGATTGCGCCGTCCGTGGCGGAGGTCAATCGCGGGGCCGTCGACGATGCCCGCCAGGCGCACCCTCAGCTACTGCTGGGCTCGATGGGCCCGATCGGTATTGAGTGGTTTGCCGAGGACTCTGTCGAGTATCGTGAAATCCGCGGCATTGCGCGCGAACAGGCGCACGCCTTGCTCAATGCTGGTGTTGACGGTCTGCTGATCGAGACGGTGACGTCTATCCGTAATCTGCAGCCCATGCTTGCCGGCGCCCGAGATGCCGCCGACGGCATGCCTGTTCTGGTGAGTTTTGTCGTTGACGATAAAGGCGACCTGCTGGGCGATGGCCTCAACATCGAGGCAGCCGTTTTGTACGCCGAAAAACACGGCGCAAACTCGGTTGGTGTTAATTGCTGTTCGCTTGCGGCCGCGAATGCGGCGGTGCCCAGGATGGTTGCATCGGCGACTACTCCCGTTACGGTGCGTCCCAACGTAGGCGATCCGGTCCAGACTCAGGATGGCCCCGTATGGCACGAGAATCCCGAAGCTTTCGCGCGCGCATGCATCGAATGGAGACATGCCGGCGCCGCAATGGTGGGCAGTTGCTGTGGAACCACGGCAATCACTACGGCAGCGATGGCCGAGGCGCTCGATATATAAAGGGCAAAACCGCTCCATACGGGGCGGTTTTTTTATTGCTTGCATGTCCTCGGCAGCATTTGCCCAAATGGTGAATGCTGGTGCCGGCAGGTTGCTGAGTGCGTGTTGCGGGTATACCTCACGCGTACCATGATCCAAACACTGTGAGGTGTCTGCGCGTGTGCGCGATAATTCATTTTGGAACTGACGGTTGGCGCGCTCGCGTCGATGAGGACTTCACTGCCGATAACGTTGCCCGTATCGCCGATGCCGTCGGCGAGTTGTGGCAAAAGACCAATCCGGGCAAAACGGTATATATAGGGTTCGACGCCCGGCCCCTGGCGAGCGAGTTCGCTGAGCTTGCGGCGGGCGTGCTAGCAGCGCACGGGCTGGACGCCGTGCTCGCTTCGCGACCTGTTCCGACCCCTGCCCTTACGTGGGCGGCGGCTTATGACGGTGAGGCGTGCGGCGCGCTCATGGTGACGGGGTCCCATCATCCGCAGGGTTATCTGTGCCTCAAGATTCGCATGGGTGACGGCTCGACCGCCAACCAGGATGTCATCGAAGAGCTCGAAGAGACCATGGCTCCCGAGCCAATGGGGATCGAGGGGCAATATCGCACCGCGGATATCATTCCTGACTATATGCAGGCGGTGGCATCGTTTGTCGATGCCGAAGCCATCCGCGGCGCGCACCTGCGCGTGGTTGTCGATCCCATGGGCGGCGCAGCCCAGGGTTATCTAGCCGACTTGCTGCGCGAGCTTGGCGTTGAGGTGCACGAGATTCACGCCGGGCAGGCGTCTGACCAAGAAGATATCTGCCCCGACCCCGTTGAGCCTTGGGTGGACGCTTGCGAGCGCACGGTTATCGATGACGGAGCTTGCGCTGGTCTGGTGACCGACGGCGACGCCGACCGTATCGGTGCGGTTGACGAGCGCGGCAGATATATACATCCGCATCAGATCATGGCGCTCGTTTTGGGCGACTTGGTTCAATTTCGTAATTTGGAGGGGCGCGTCGTCGTCAATCTTTCATGCTCGACGCTCGTGCGTCGCATTGCCGAGGCGCTTGGCTGCCGCGTGACCGTCAAACCAGTCGGTTTCAAATATATAGCGGCAGAGATGAAGAAGGGCGGCGTCCTCATGGGCGGCGAAGAAGCCGGTGGTATCGGCATCGCCGCGCATATGCCCGAGCGCGATGGAATCCTCGCCTGTCTGATTCTGTGTGAGCTTATGGCAAAGACGGACGCGCCTTTGGGCGTTCTGGTCGACCAACTCGAGGACAGTTTTGGTAAGACGAGTTACGGTCGACGCGATTTGCGCCTTGAGGCCGAAGATGCCGAAACGTTACGAACCCTGCTGCCGGGCGTAAACCCGAAGTCGATTTGTGGCAAGGTGCCGCAAAACGTTAGTCATATGGATGGCTTGCGTTTGGCATTCGAGGATGACACGTGGCTGCTGGTCCGTCCTAGCGGGACCGAACCAGTGGTGCGCGTCTACGCCGAGGGGTTCTCGGTGGAAGAACGTGATGAGTTGCTCGATGCTGGCTGTGCTTTAGCTAGGGGGACGTATCCGCTTTAACCATGAGACTGCCTTATATAAAGAGATGCTCGGCGAGCGGTAGGTAACGGCTGGCAAACGTTAGTCGGATTCCAAGATGTGTAGGAAGTGTGTACGCCCAGATTCCCGCCCACGGGGCCCCTCCGGTCTGGCAATATATCTCCTTGCCGCGCGGCCCGGTGGAACCGGATGAGCCGCA
>URDZ01000047.1:0-14572 GCA_900546725.1 uncultured Collinsella sp.
CCCCCCCTGTATTTGGTATGCTCGGTATGATTATTCCTCACAAACAATCAAAGAAATCTCGACCGCAATCGGTCTACGGTAAAGCAAATGGTAAAAACGCTTGCTACGTTAATTAGGCAGTCAATTAAAATCGAAACGCATTGACCGTCCCCCAACGGGGTCACGCCGCAAATCCACATGAGCATCGAGGACGGAAGCGGAAGCATGGAATTGGCCCCGAGCTGTATGTAGATCGCCACGACGTTGACAAGCAGCAGCATGCCAATCGGACCGATGCCGGACCCAAAATAGGAAACAACGATTACGCAAGAAACCACGTATGCAAGGCAGGCAGCGGCGGCAAGAACAAGTCGATAGCAAAAAATAATCAGGTTGAAATACTGCTGAGCATCCAAAACGATCGCGCAGTTAAGACAGTACAAAACGACACTCGTCAGGATAAACGCGCCCAAAAGGGCAAAAGAAGACAGCACCACTCGCGCAACGATAGCGCACACACGCTTCTCTCCCCGAGCCTCCGACAACCCCCACGGCTCCTCGACAAAGCCCGAGCTGACAAAGCGCGGCACGATACAAGCCGCGATGAACGGAAAGAACAATGCATGAGCCAACGGGGCTACGTTGAACAGCAGACCGCGAAAAACCTCTGCATTACCAAATAGAAGGACATCCTCCGCCGATAACCGAAGCGTCGGGTCTGGGAAAAAGCCCAAGAAACTGTTCTCACGGAGGCTACAGAACCACATCGGGAAAGAATCAAGCTGCAATACCACCATGTACGCATAAACTACCAGGATTAAGGCGTACGCCCATTTGCTCACATGCTTCAATTCTGACTGGAGAAGTCTTTTAATCTGACGAGCCATTGAGCACACCCCCCAGCGCGAAAGCTCACGAGAGCGTAAATCAATACCGATAGACAGCTGGCTGCCACGCCATATTCCAGAAGTGTCAGCTGACCCATATCGCTATACCCAAGGGCACATCCGACTCCAAGGTACGGCCCTGGAAGGAGGAAGATCCATCGCAAGGATGGTATGGGCGCCTGGAGGGAAGTCCCGTAGAGCGTCAAGCTCATGACAAATCCAACTATTAGCACAGCCCCGCTCAATACAGCGCTGCCTGTGATCCGATAGATGGTCACCGTCTCCAGCGCAACCGATATCACCAATACGGCGTTGATCATCATTGCAGGCAAAAATGCAGTTAGCATGTCGTGCGAGTAGTTATGCCCTCCACGTATTATGGCTATTGCAAAAAGAAGAAGGCAAAGCGCACTATATGCTGCGCCAATTATTAAAGCAGACGAAAGCACATGTGCTAGGGCCCCATTAAAGCGGGTAAGACCTCTTGCTGAAGAAATTCGGTATCCCTCTTCATAGCCGCGCTCCTGTAAAATCGCCAGGCAAACGATGAGCGGAACGAACAGGGAGGTGCCGGCAAAAGCACTGCGCACAAGGGACTCATCGGGTGCAGAAGGATCGATTAGATTCCAGAGGAAACCAATATCCTCCCCAAAAACGCTATTGCCAAAGGCGAGCAACGTTGTTCCGTTTTTTAGAAAGACACCGAAGAGAAGGCCGAACGCCAGCATAAGCGCAAGACCAAACTTCGCCGGAAACATCCGCTGCAAACGCATCATATCTGCCTTTATGGGATGGATCGCCCGCTTCATAGCGAGACCGCCTTCATCAAGCGCCTGTAATACTCTTTTAGGGATGGCGCCTCATCCCCTATGACGTCCATCGATTCCTTTTTCAGCAGTTCGCCGTCATGAAGAAACAGGCAGCTTGTTGCAACCGATGCCAGCTCATCCAAGTCGTGGCTAGAGATAAGCATAGTTTTGCCCTGCTCCCGATTCAATCGACCGATAAGGGTCCATATACTCTCGATGCCCAACGGATCCAATCCGTTTGCCGGCTCATCGAAAATTAGTATGTCGGTGTCGCCCAACAAAGCCGTAGCTATATCCAGTCGCCGCTTCATTCCCAGAGAAAAACTGCTCACGCTCTTTTTCTCATCGACGTCCAGCCCGACTAGGCCCAAGACGCGAGGAACCTCACGTTTCTCATCAAGCCCCCATTCCACACATCGGATTTGAAGATTCTCAACCGCGCTGAGAGATTGGTATGCTCCGCTGGAATCTGGCACATAGCCGACACGCGTCCGCATCAAGCTCAGGTCTTTTTTCGACTTGCCTCCAAAGAGCTCCACGCTCCCCGACGACGGCTCGCAGAGGCCCAAGACGATTTTAATAAGCGTGCTTTTGCCCGCACCGTTTGTACCGACAAGGGCACAGAGCTCAGACTGATGCACCTCGAAGGAAACGTCATGCAAAACGCGCCGTTTCCCGTAGCGCTTTGACACCTTTGATAACTTTATCGCTGATGCGTTCATTGGCCTCCCGTTCTGCTTGATAGCAAAACCGCTCATATCGTTCCTTCTTTCCTTTATCGTTTTCCATAGTTGTTATTGTTTTTCGATAACTCATATTTGTCAAGATAATCTAAAAGAAGGGACCCGTGTTAGACACGGGTCCCTTCACGCTGATACTTCGTTTTAGTTGTTTGCCTTAAGCTACTCGTCACTCAAATCGACAGCGAAGACTGACGTCGGAAGCGATACCTCATTGCCTCCGCCGTCCCGCATCTGTCTCACGACATTTTTTGCGCGCTCGACAATAAGCTCCTCAAGCTCTTTCTCGCTCACGCGCTGAATAATATCTCCCGGTTGACAATCAAGCTCATCACAGATATCAAGAAGCGTCTTTAGGCGAATAGCTTTTATCTTTCCGTTTCTAAGCTTTGAAATATTAGCCGGAGTATGCCCCGTCGCCCGAATCAGATCAGCGCTGGTCTTTCCGGTCTTAAGCAGCTGCGTCTCAAGCTCGATGATGAGATAGCTCATGTTTCCTCCTACACAAGCTCGTCAGACTGCTCTTGGAGCAGCGAGGCATAACTCCAGATCGCCGAGATAAACAAGCAGACAACTGCGCCGATAAACGACCCCGCATCAAAGGTAGCGCCTTGGCAAATCTCAATAACGAAGGAATGAGGCACGATGTAAAGCTCCAGTCCGCCAATGGTGAGATTGACCGATCCATAGGCACCAACAAACGAAACCGCAGTGTTAACAGCAAAGGCAAGTGCAAGAACACGGATAAGCCGCACATGTGCCCTGGTAAAGGGCGAGACGCCCCGCGAGATGTTACGGCTGATCCCGCACAAAACGACAAGCGAAATACCCACAACGAGTGCCAGGCACAGTCCGCTTGGGATAACGATGCACCCGCCATTGAGAAGCGTCACGACACCAAAAGAATCGACAGAGGCAACGTTTTCAACCGCATACCAAATCACGTAAACAACCAACGCGGCAAAAGCGACGAGCATCCCTGCAAAAACGGCTGCCATGCAAAAACCAAGCTTCCTGATATTTTCGCCCGCCTTGGCCATACGCTGAACGCTGTTGGACATACACTCACCCTCATCGACTCTATCGTTATTCGAACAGTTTATCGAACAACGATATAGATTGCATACGGAAAGCCCCGCCAGTGCGCATAGGCCATTCACTAATCGGAAGGGGTGAGAGTGGATTTTTGGACACGTATCGAACGAGAGTGGATAATCTCCCACTTTGAGGCCACCACCGAGCCTAAAACGGGAGATTATCCACTCTCATTGTCATCAAAGCACGCAAGCTCTTATTCGGCCGCTTCGCGCAGGGCCGACATCGTCGCCGCATATTGCTGCTGCAGCGCATGCATCCCCTCGCGGGCGCCGTCAACGGCATCGGCGCCGCGCAGCGCTTCGGTCACCACGACCGCCGGCTCGTACAGATTATCGAATCCCAGGTTCTGGCTCACGCCCTTGAGCGTGTGCGCTGCCATAAACGCACCTTCGGCGTCTCCTGCCGCCATGGCGGCCTCCAGCTTGTCCATGCTCTCGTCATCCAAAAACTTGAGGGCAAAGCGGGCAAGCATTTCCTCGCCCATCAGCCGAGCGCACGCGTCATCATAATTAGCGCCGATCTTCTCATACGCCTCACGCATGGAAATCATGGATTAAAAACTCCTTTGTTCAAACTAAATCGTGGGAAACGCGACAACGTCGGCGGGGCGTGCCAACGTCTCGGCAATACGGTCTTGTACCTCGAGCAGGCAGTCGAGCAACAGTGGGTTAAAGGTACCGCACTTACCGTCCAGGATCATCTGGATCGCCTCCTTGTGCGGGATAGCGTCCTTGTACACGCGCACGCTCGTCAGCGCATCATACACGTCGGCCACCGAGACCACCTGCGCGGCAATGGGAATCTCGTCGCCCTTAAGGCCATCGGGATAGCCCTTGCCGTCCCAGCGCTCGTGATGCCAACGCGCAATCTGGTACGCATATTCCATAAGCGCATTGCCGACGTGATGGCGGCCCAGCTCAAGCAACATGTCGGCGCCCATCGTGGTATGCGTCTTCATAATCTCGAACTCCTCGGGCGTAAGGCGCCCGGGTTTGTTGAGAATCGCATCGTCAATCGACATCTTGCCGATATCGTGCAGCGCCGAAGCCAGGGCGATCGTGGAGCGTTCCTCATTGTCGAGGGAGATCGTGCCGCTACGCTGGACCAGACAGCCAAGCAGCAGCTCGGTCAGCTTCTCGATGTTCGTAACGTGCCTGCCGCTCTCGCCGTTGCGAAGCTCCATGACGCCGGCCATGATGTCGATGAGCATGCGACTGTTCTTGACGCGCTCGTTGTACTGCTGGGACAGCAGACTCGTCAGGCGGCGCTGTTTGGCGTATAGGCGGATGGTGTTGCTTACACGGCGGCGCACGACACGGGAGTCAAACGGGCGGTTGATATAGTCCGAGGCGCCCAGCTCGTACGCGCGCAAAACCGCATCATCGGAATCTTCGCTCGAAATCATGATGACAGGCAGATTATCGATACCCGATCGGCGCGACAGATCGGCCAGCACCTCAAAGCCACTTATGCCCGGCATGACAATGTCCAGCAGCACGAGCGACAACTCATCGCCATAGCGGTCGACCATGTCGAGCGCCGTACGACCGTTGTCGGCCTCGAGGATGCAATACTCGTCCTTGAGCATCTCGTTGAGAATGGCTCGGTTCATCTCGGAGTCATCGGCGATAAGCACCAATGGCTTTTCGCTTTGGAAGGCCTCGATGGAATCGGCATCGGTCACGACCGTACCGGCTTTTGCCTTAGCGCGGCTCAGTAACTGGACAGCGCGGCCAACGCCCCCATCGACCGTCTCGCCATGAATGCGAACGCCACCAACACATGCCGTCAAGCTCACGTACTCATGGCCCGGAATAATCGTGGAATGAACGGCATCGGATACCTGATGCAGGCGACGGGTGAAGTCATCGGAGGGAATATTGGGCATGACGACCACAAACTTGTCGCAGCCATAGCGCACAAGCTCGTCAGTCGAACGAATTCCGCTGCGTATGGCTGTCGCCACAGCACCGAGCGCAAGGTCGCCGGCATGACGGCCACACGTGTCGTTGAAGACCCTAAAATCATCAAGGTCGATCATCGCAACGCCGGCATTCATGCGGGCGCTTCGGAGCTTTTCCTCGTAATATCGGCGATTGTGCACGCTCGTCAGCACGTCGGTGTAGACAAGGTCCTCTTCTGCGGCCTCTTGCTCATCGATCGGACGCACCATCAGCAGGACGTGAGGCTTGCCCTCGACCTTCAGAGGGCGCAGATGGGCGCGGTACTCAACGCCATCGTTGAGCAGTTGCTCCGACACCTCATCGGAATCTGTCAAGACCTCAAGACTCGACTGACGCAGACAAGGGCAGCGATCGCCGGCGAGCAGGCAGTTGGGCTCGCTCTTAATCTGATCGGCCGACAGCAAACGTACCACGGGGTAGGTCTTCGCGACACGGGCGACCTCGGCGGCAGCCTCCTCGTCGGTTAGATTGACCTCGTGATTATTGAGCATATGGGGCCCTTTCGATAGCTTCGCATAGTAGCGGTGGGTTCCAAATGTCACAAGGGTAACACCTTGCCGATGCAGGTAAGCACGTGAATGCCGTTACATTTTTATGAGTTGGCAGACGGCGCAATTGGAGCCGCAAACGTAAGGTTTTGAGCACATTTGTTAACACAGCCGAAACGTTTGCGGGTGAAGCCTGTTTTGGCTATTGCGGGTGTTAGAGCCCCAGAATGCCACGGACAGTCTGGGCAGCCGCTGCCGGGCGATCGCGCAGGCCATTGTGCGCGCCGGGAACCATTACGAGTGGACAGTCCAAAAGCTCAGCCGCTATCCTCGTTCCCGCCTCGCGGGGCGTACCAATCGAGAGCTCGCCCAAAAGCACGGCGGCCACCGTTTTCGACGCGCGAACACTATCCCAATCGGGAATGCAGGTCATAGTAATCCCGTATTCGTTCGCCATGAAACTGCGGCCGTTGCGCAGGGCGTGCTTGGCTTCTGCCTCGGTTAACTTGGGGGCCTCAGGATCCGAATCGCCGATGGCGCCCAGGAAGGCCCGTAATGCCCTGGAGACCTTTCCCGCGGCGATCATCTCGAGCAAAACCGGGGCCGCGCCCAGGCCGGCACCCTCATCCGTCACGGCGGGTTCATGCAGAATCGCACGCGAGATTATGGCGGGGTTTGCACGGAGAAGCTCCAGGGCCACCAACGTACCGGCACTGTGCGCAAGCACGTTTGCCGGAGCGCCAATATGCTCGATAACGGCCTGCAGGTCGGCGGCCTGGGCGGCGAGGTCGTAGCGTCCGTCTGCAGCGTCGCCACTCTCACCGCAACCGCGGCGGTCGTAGGCAATGACGCGATGGTCACAGGCGAGCTCGCGGGCGATGGCGTCAAAAAAGACGCCGTCGACGCAGGCACCGTGCACGCACACCAAAGCGGGAGCGTCAGGCGATACATCTGGGCCGGCATACTCGCGGCAGGCGATCGTGGTGCCCGCATTCTCGACCGTAAAATCCATGTTGTGCCCCCATCATCAACGCCCATCCAGTTGTACATCGGTACGGTTGGATGGACCCGCATTTCCTTACGCCTTGTTAACAGATTAACTGTACCCGACCCGATACCTTTCATGACGCGGCATCGAAGGCAGAGTTAAAAAACGAAACCTGCAAAGCACAAGCCCGGACCATACGTTGGAGCCGATGCTATGCTTAAGGTTAATTGTCTTGAGGAGCATATGCCTATGTCTACGTTTTTGAATGCCAGCCCCATCTTTGGGCCCGTTCGTAGCCGTCGCCTTGGTCTCTCGCTCGGCGTCAACATGATGCCGGCCAGCGGCAAAATCTGCACGTTCGACTGCATCTACTGCGAGAACGGTCTCAACGCCGAGCGCCCCTGCCACGAGCCGTACAACACAGCTGCCGTGGTACTCGACGCGCTCGAGGCAAAGCTGCGCGAGATGGCAGCCGAGGGCGAGCTCCCCGATGTAATCACGTTTGCCGGCAACGGCGAGCCCACCGCCGCACCGGAGTTTCCGCAGGCCATCGCCGGCGCCGTCGCGCTGCGCGACGAGCTTGCCCCAAACTCCAAGATCGCCGTGCTCTCCAACGGCACGCGCGCCGACCGTCCCCAGGTACACGATGCGCTCATGATGGTCGACGACAACATCCTCAAGCTCGATACGGTCGACCCGGCATTTATCCAGCTGCTCGACCAGCCCGTTGGCCCCTACGATGTGGAGCACCAGATTGAGACGTTCGCAAGCTTTGACGGTCATGTCATTATCCAGACGATCTTTTTGACCGGCGAGTATCAGGGCAAGCTCATCGACAACACCGGCGAGGAGTACGTCGGCCCTTGGCTCGCGGCGCTCGAGCGCATTCGCCCGCAGGAGGCGACCATCTACACGGTGGCGCGCGAGACACCGGTCGCCGGCCTTGCCAAAGCAGCGCCCGAGGTGCTCGACGCCATTGCCGCGCGCGTCCAAGCCCTCGGCATTCCCTGCCAGGTGAGCTACTAGCAAAACCACGCAGCAGCTAGCACCCGCCATCCCGCTCCATCAGTTGCGGTGATATAGTTCCTGTTTATGCTGTTAAACCGCTTAAATCGGAACTATATCACCGCAACTTTTACGGACGCGTGGATGGGCTATACTAGCTGCGAATGAAAGGAAGTTAGCCATGTTTGACAACGGACCCGTTCCTGGCCGCAACGACGCTTGCTGGTGCGGCAGCGGCAAAAAATATAAGAAATGCCATAGCGCCTTCGACGAGCGCCTCGAGCGCTTGTGGGAAGAGGGCTGGGAGGTTCTGCCCCGCACGCTCTACAAGACGCCCGCCGATATCGAGGGCATCAAGCGCTCCGCCGCCATCAACGTAGGCGTGCTCGACTACGTAGGCGAGCACATCGCCGCAGGCATGACCACCAACCAGATCGACCAGATGATCTACGACTATACCGTCGAGCACGGTGGTACGCCGGCCGACCTCCACTACGAAGGCTACCCCAAGAGCGTATGCACCTCGATCAACGATGTGGTCTGTCACGGTATCCCCTGCGATACGGACGTGCTGCACGAGGGCGACATCATCAACGTGGACTGCTCCACGATTTTGGACGGCTACTTTAGCGACTCGAGCCGCATGTTCTGCATCGGCGAGGTCTCGGCCGAGCGCCAGCGCCTGGTCGACGTCACCCGCGCCAGCGTGGAGGCGGGTCTGGCAGCCGTCAAACCATGGCTGCCACTGTCCGTGATGGCCGAGGCCGTGCAAAAGACGGTCGAGGACGCCGGCTTTAGCGTGGTGCGCGAGTACGGCGGACACGGCATCGGTAAGGAGTTCCACGAGGACCCGTTTGTGGGCTTTACCACCGAGGCGCCCGATGTGGACACCATCATGGCTCCGGGCATGGTCTTTACCATTGAGCCCATGGTCAATGCCGGAGCGCCCGACATCAAGATTAGCAAGGGTGACGGTTGGTGCGTGCGCACCAAGGACGGCAGCGATTCGGCCCAGTGCGAGGTACAGCTCGTGGTGACCGAGGACGGCTACGAGCTGCTGAGCTGGTAGCCGTGGATGCGCCGGATGCTGACGGGCATGCTCGTCTTGCATCCGGCGTTTTTATTTGAACGTTTTGCCTGATAAAACCTGCCAAAATAAACCTGTCCCTTTTTGACAGGTCAAGCGGAGAGGACTGCTTGTGAACATCCTGGTTTTGCTGCCCGTCAACGACCGTCATCGCGCAATTCTTGAGTCGAGCGCTCCGGGCGAGGACTTTATCTACACGAGTGCCGACGCCGCCACGCGCGAGCAGGTCGCCAACGTCGACGTGATCTTGGGCAACATCGACCCTGACATGCTCACGGCATGCGAACATCTCCAGCTGTTGCAATTGCAGACTGCCAGCTATGACGATTACTTGGCCGCCGGCACCGTGCCGGCCGACGCCAAACTGTCTTGCTCGGTGGGCGCCTACGGCCAGGCCGTAAGTGAGCACATGTTTGCCATGGTGCTGTCTATGATGAAGCGCCTGCCCGGCTACCAGGACCTGCAGCGCGAGCATCGCTGGGAGGACTTGGGCCCGGTCACCTCGCTCAAAAACGCCAACGTGCTGGTGCTGGGCGCGGGCGATATCGGCGGCCACTT
The DNA here is from genome assembly GCA_900546725.1 of uncultured Collinsella sp. Lineage (GTDB taxonomy): Bacteria > Actinomycetota > Coriobacteriia > Coriobacteriales > Coriobacteriaceae > Collinsella. The sequence goes on from URDZ01000047.1 coordinate 9,604, forward strand.
TGCCACGCTCTGCCGCAGCATGGGTGCACACGTCCGCGGCATCAAGCGCCATCCGCTCGTCTACCCCATTGTGTTTGAGGACATGGACGGCATGGATGCCCTGCCCGAGCGCCTGGCCGAGGCAGACGTTGTCGCGTCCTTTATGCCCAGCACGCCCGAGACCCGCGGTCTGGCGAATGCCGAGTTCTTTGCCGCGATGAAGCCGGGCGCTTTCTTTGCCAACGGCGGTCGCGGCGACCTTGTTGTTGCCGACGATCTGGTTGCCGCTCTTGAGTCCGGACACCTTGCCGGCGCCGCGGTCGACGTCACCGACCCCGAGCCGCTGCCCGAGACAAGCCCCCTGTGGGATGCGCCCAACATGCTCATCACGCCGCACGTCTCCGGTTGGTTCCACCTGGCAGCCACGCTCAACAACGTGGTCGACATCGCCGCGGAAAATCTGCGTCACCTGCAGGCCGGCGAGACCCTGCGCTGCTGGATCGAACATTAGGGTTCCGCCGTTCTAACGAACGGCGGACCGGTCGACGCTGCGAGCCGCCCAGAGCGACAAATTGTCATTCAAAAGGCAAGGCATGACCAGAAGGTCTATGCCTTGCCTTTTTCATGCCAACTTGTTCGCTCTGGACGTCGCTCGCTGACGTTTGCTCAACCCGCGGTGTGTTAACAATTCTGTCCAGCTGTTGGCATTGCGGCATTTGTCCAGATAAAACCTGCCAAAATGAACCTGTCCCTTTTTGGTAGGTTTGGCGCAATGGAGTCAGGTTGGCTTGCGCTATACCGGTAGTTCTGTCTGCAACACTCTCGCCAAAGTGATATCAAACATACATCTAGCGTTTTCGACACTTCGCTTATTAGAGCCAGTCCGTCTCCTCGTCATAGCGGTCCGAATAGGCGTTACGCTTGAGTTCTTCAGCACTCGTTGGTCGCGCCTTGGACACGTCGACCCCTGACTCATGGCAAGCGGCGACGAACAGCTGTAAACCCCGATCAATAAGCTGAGCCCCACGCTCGGCCTTCATTTCTTCGGCTCGCATTTAGAGCTCCACGCTTTCGGCGCCGTTGATGGTTAGGTTTCGCTCGTAGAAGGCGGTGAGGGCACGGATGGCGTACATCACGTCGCGCACGCCGCCGGTCTCGTAGCTCGAGTGCATGGCCAGCTGCGGCAGGCCCACGTCCACGGCGTGCATGCTCGCCTGCATGTTCGACAGGTTACCGAGCGTGGAGCCACCCGCCATATCGCTCTTGTTGGCGAAGGCCTGCGTGGGCACGTCGGCGTCATCGCAGATGGCCTGGAACACCGCGCGGCTAAAGGCATCGGTGCAGTAGTGCTGGTTGGCGGCTTCCTTGATAACGATGCCGCCGTTGAGTACAACCTGATTGCGGGCATCGCACTTCTCGGCGTGGTTGGGGTGCACGGCATGTGCATTGTCGCAGCTTACAAGCATCGAGGCGGCAAGGGCGCGATGGTACGACTCGTCGTCAAAGCCCAGAGATCCGTTGATGCGGCGCAGCGCGTCGGCCAAGAAGGTCGACATGGCGCCCTGCTTGGTCTCGGAGCCAACCTCCTCGTTATCGAAGCAGCAGAAGACCGAGACGTCGTGCGCGTTCTCGGCGCCCAAAAATGCCTGTAGCGAGGTATAGGCGCAGGCCAGGTCGTCGAGCTTGGGCGTCGAGATAAACTCGTCTGCCCAGCCCCAAATGCGCGCATCCTGACGATTGACTAGGAACAGATCGCGGCCCAGAATCTGCTCGGGCTCAACGTCCAGCTCTTCGGCAATCAGAGCATCAAAATCGCCCTGCTTAAGCTCGCCGGCGCTAATGAGCGGGCACAGGTCAACGGCTCGGTTGGGAGCAAAGCCCTCATTAACGCCGCGGTTCATGTGGATGGCAAGGCTCGGGACAATAGCGACCTCGCGCTCGGTGGCAAGCAGACGGCTCTCAATACGGTCGCCCTCGCGCACCAGCACGCGGCCCGCGAGCGCCAGCGGGCGATCGAACCAGGTGTAGTCAATCATGCCGCCGTAGGCCTCGGTGTTCAGGCGCAGCGTCTCGCCCGCACCGTCAAGCTCGGGCACAGCCTTGACCTTAAACGTCGGCGAATCGCTGTGCGACGCCGTCAGTTGAAAATGATAGTCACCGGCAACGCCGTCCTCGCCCCACGTAGCAGCCAGGTCCTCGCCCACCTTAAAGGCAACAACGCTCGAGGTGTTGCGCTGCGTGTAATAACGCCCGCCCGGCTCGATATCCCACGCCGCGTTCTCGGGCAGGTAGGTAAAGCCCGCCTCGTCGAGCTCGGCCATAATGGTCGCCGCCGTATGGAACATGCTGGGGCATGCCTCGATAAAGTCGATAAGGTCGTTGGCGGCCTCGATATCGTCAGCCGTCACGTGCACGCGCTCGGGCGTTTCCTGATCCGTCATGCTCTCCCCTTTCGCTGGGTTGATGGTCCCCTCCAGCATACCCCGCCACGCCAGCACCGCACTCTTCATTCCGTGCTTAATTCCGCGCCGCTCACCAAGTTGAGCCATCATGCCCGCGCTCCTTTTGCGACAATTGCGCTAACAGGACGAGAGGAGCCGTCATGAAGCCACGTAACATTGCCATCGCCTGCGGTGTCGCGGGAGTCACCGTCGGCCTTGCCGCTGCCGCTGGCATCGTTTACCGCAAGCAAATCAAGTCCGCCGCGTCGCTCAAACGCTTGACTGGCTACGCAGACGGCTATGACCTGTACGCAATCGACATCGCCTACGACTACGACCTTGACCGCATCATCGCAGCTGGCGTGCGCGACGACCAGGCCTACATCGATGCCGTGGTGGCGCAGGTGCTGCCCGGTGTGCCGGCACATGTCCAGGCGCCCCAGTTTGCCTGCAGCGCTTTTGTCGCCGTAGATGCCGAAGGCCGCGTGCGCACCGGCCGCAATTACGACTTTAAGGACGACACCTCGGCGTTGCTGGTGCGCAATCACCCACGCGGCGGTTATGCCTCCATCGGGTTTGCCGCCCTTAACAACCTGGGCGATAACACTCCGCTTGACTCCGTCGCCGGACGTGCCGCCGCACTCATGGGCCCGTTTGCTCAGCTCGACGGCGTTAACGAATGCGGCGTATCCATTGCCGTACTCACCCTGGATTCCAAGCCCTGTGACCAGGACACGCAACGCCCCGTCATCAATACCTCGCTCGCCATCCGTCTGGTGCTCGACCGTGCCGCCACCACGCAAGAAGCTGTCGACCTGCTTTCTGCCTACGACATGCACGCCATGGCCGGACGCGATTACCACTTCTTTATCAACGACGCCTCCGGTGACGCGCGCGTAGTAGAGTGGGATCCGCGCGATCCCGACCGCGCTTTTAAAGCGACTCCTGTACGCCAGGTTACGAACTTCTATGCCTGCTATGGCGACGAAGTGCTGCCCAATCAAAAGAATGGCGAGCTGGGCCATGGTAAAGAGCGCGCCGTCGCAATCGCCGATGTCCTTGACGCCCATGTCGGTGCCCAGGACGAGGCAGTCGCTTGGAAGGCCCTACGCGCCGCAGCGCAAGAGCCCAATCCGGAAGACATCACCAGTAATACGCAGTGGTCGGTCGTCTTTGACAACACCGAACCCGCTGCCGCCATCACGCTGCGCCGCCACTGGGGCGACGTCGATGCCTTCGCGCTGTAAGGCGCTGGCACCGTCGTCCTTACGCTCGCCTGACGTTGCTTACATTTCCATACGCTTGAGCTAACACGTTTTACCCCCGCATCAACAGTGTGCGGGGGTAAACTTATGCGCATGTTATAACTTGCCCGGAAGGATTCACCATGCTTAGGATCGGTCTTCTTACTAGTGGCGGCGACTGCCAGGCGCTCAACGCCACCATGCGCGGCATTGTCAAAACGCTTATGACCAATAGCAAAGAGCCTATCGAGATTTATGGCTTTGAGGACGGATATCAGGGCCTTATCTACAGCAGGTTCCGTGTCATGACGCCCGCCGATTTTAGCGGCATCCTCACCCGCGGCGGCACCATTTTGGGCACGAGCCGCACGCCGTTCAAGCGCCTGAACATTCCCGAGGCCGACGGCGTCGAGAAGGTGCCCGCGATGGTCCACACCTATCACAAGTTGCAGCTCGACTGCCTGTTTATGCTGGGCGGTAACGGATCCACCAAGACTGCCAACCGCTTGCGCGAAGAGGGCCTCAACGTTATCGCCCTGCCCAAGACCATCGATAACGACACCTGGGGCACCGAGATGACCTTTGGCTTTACGAGCGCCATCGACGTCGCAACCAAGTGCATCGACGACATCCACACCACCGCTTCGAGCCATGGGCGCGTATTCGTTATCGAGATCATGGGACACAAGGTTGGCTGGATCCCGCTGTATGCCGGCGTCGCGGGCGGCGCGGACGTCATCCTGATTCCCGAGATCCCCTACGACATGGACCAGGTCATCAAGACCATCGAGCATCGCATGGAAACCGGCAGCCGCTTTACCATCGTGGCCGTCGCCGAGGGCGCCATCTCCAAGGAGGACGCGGCGCTGTCCAAGAAGGAGTACAAGAAGAAGCTCGCTGAGCGCACGAGCCCGTCGATCGTCTACGACATCGCCAAGGAGATCGAGGCCAAGACCGGTCGCGAGACCCGCGTCGCCATCCCCGGTCACACGCAGCGCGGTGGCCAGCCCGACGCTCAGGACCGCATCTTTGCGACCCAGTGTGGCGTCGAGGCGGCGCTGGGCTGCCTGCGCGGCAAGTTTGGCTACATGATCGCCCTGCGCGACGGCAAGATGTGCCACATGCCGCTCGAGGAGGTCGCCGGCAAGCTCAAGTATGTCGACCCCCAGAGCGATCTGGTGCGCGAGGCCAAGGCGCTGGGCATCAGCTTCGGCGACGAATAGCCTCGGCTGGAACTGCTCTCATCGGAGGCCCCAGGGCTTACCTCCCAAATCGTCCTCGGACATGTCAGGACCCCGCCGTGCG